>DAIBSV010000560.1 GCA_027415455.1 Nitrospirota bacterium
CGGAACCTGCCGGCTTCCCGTGCGGTGGTTTTTCGGGGGGCGGGGGCCTACGACCATTTTATTCCCGCGGCCGTCTCCGCCCTGGTCGGAAGAGGCGAGTTTCTGACCTCCTACACTCCCTACCAGCCGGAGGCATCCCAGGGACTTCTCCAGGCCATTTTTGAATTCCAGACCTCTATTGCAAGGCTCTATGGAATGGATCTGGCCAACGCCTCCCTGTACGATGGGGCAACGGCCATGGCTGAGGCCGTTCTCGTGGCCGTCCGGGAAACAGAAAGATCTGTGGTCCTTCTTTCAGAAGGCATCGATCCGGAGTGCCGTTCTGTCTTGGAGACCTATCTCGAAGGAATGTCCGTCCGGGTGGAAATCGTTCCACTTAAAGGGGGTACGACCCCTTATTCCGTTCTTGCGGCCCGTGTCGGACCGGATGTCGCCTGCTTTGTCGGATCCACGCCGACCTTTCTGGGAACGGTCGATCAATTCGATGGGTTCTCCGAGCTCCTCCATGGGTCGGGAGCCCTTTTCATCGTACACGCTAATCCGCACTCACTGGCACTTCTGAAATCCCCCGGCGAGTGGGGGGCTGACCTTGCCAGTGGAGAGGGACAGCCTCTTGGACTTCCCCTTTCTTCCGGCGGACCTTATCTTGGACTT
>DAIBSV010000561.1 GCA_027415455.1 Nitrospirota bacterium
CGAGGAGAAGATGCAGGGCGATCGGGCCAGGGAGATCCTGAAACGGCGAGGCGGCATGGTGGAGGGAGTCTTCGGTCAGATCAAGACCGTCCAGGGTGCGACCCGGTTCATGAGGCGAGGACTTGCGGCGTGTGGGTCGGAATGGAAGCTCATCTGCGCGGCCCACAACGTCTTGAAGCTCTGGAGAGCCGTGAACAAAAAACGAAAAGAAATGATCCCCTGCTGGGCCTCCTGTCCGGGATGACGGGAGAAGGGTCCCCGGGAGGATCCGTCCATCGGAATGGTCGAAGAGAGGTGGGAGAGCGGTTGTTCCGGTTCTGATCACAGGCTCCTCCGCTTCCTTTCGTTCATTCGATGTCAGGAGAATAGGAAAAGGAATCGCTGGCTTTGTCATAAAGTCCCGATTTTATTTTCGCAACAGGCTCCAAGGTCTTAAAAATTAGTCCTCATCTTCAGAGAGAAGTGACATAGACTGGATGAACTGCAACAGGAATAGGGAACATAGCCAATCAAATTAAACCCTGGGATTTACTTGATGAAAAAGTTTATTTTAATTGATCATTCTATTATTGATAATGGTGGCCATCATTTGGAATATGCTCTGAGAGTTCTATGTAGTGCAAAAGAACTTGGTTATAAAACAATACT
>DAIBSV010000562.1 GCA_027415455.1 Nitrospirota bacterium
CCCGAATCGGGAAGAAACAGGAAAAAGCACAGGAAGATCGTCACAAAAAAGGAAGAAAAGGCCGGAAAGGAAAGGGAGACAACCGCCCCATTCCGGATAAGTGCCTGTCCGGAAGAGGATTCAGTCAATGAACCGGTCCGTTTCATGAAGATGAGACAGGGGCTCGAAGGATTGTCTCGAAAAGAGGAACACTGTCAGGGCGCGAAAGGCATTCAACGGATTATCCTGCAAAGGCTCAAGGGAAGGATTCTCTGGATAAAGGGACTGTTTCCGCACTGGCAAAAATCCCCTGATCTTGTCCAAACCGGCCAAACCTTCGAGACTATAGCATGATCGGGATCCTTTTCCAAGAAAGATTGTCCCCGAATGAACTCTTCCTGCCCAACTTCCCTAAGTGCTTTCGGTTTCCGAAGGGGTGTCCGGCCGGGCGACCGGATGTTCTCCTTTCGCCGAGGGGATGCGTGAAGGCAACATGGCCTTTGTCTTATCGGAACCTCAGGAGGCTTTGAGACAGGACTCCGGCCCTCGTGGTTCCAGCTTTCCGATCCCGAACCGCCCGCCGGACTGGCTTCTTCTGGAAATGAGGCGACCTCCGGTTCGATCGGCATGAGCCTTGTCTCCGCAAGGCTTGTTTTGCTCTGA
>DAIBSV010000563.1 GCA_027415455.1 Nitrospirota bacterium
GCCAGGACGCCATCTCCTCGCCAAAATAAAGATGGCCTGGGGTCAGAGTTCCAAAATACAATTCTATTCGTCCGAACTCCTCGCGACGCCTGAGGGCTTCCAGAAGAGTCGAGCGAAGAGGAGCAATCGCCGTACCGACTCCCACAAAAAGAAGGTTCTTTGTGCGATGGGGATCAAGGGGAAAGCCGCTTCCCAGAGGACCTTCAAAGAAAATCCTATGGCCGGGCCGGGCTTCGAAAAGTCTTTCCGAAACCCCTTTCCCCTTCTTTACCAGAATTTCCAGAAATTTTTTTTCATATGGAGGAGAGGCTATCGCAAAATAAGAGCCTTTTTCACCTTCCCAGAGAACCTTGATGAATTGGCCCTGCGTGAAGGACACCTCTCCCTCTTCCGGGACAAGGCGAAACAATTTCACATCTTCGGCAAACTGGTCTATCGCTTCGATCGTTGCGGTTGTCGTTTGACCCATGAATCCCGTTCCTTTCCCTGTTGTTGTATTGCCTGTCTATCCCTCTTTGTCCTATTGTATTTGGAATGTGACCGAATTCCCACTCCTGTTCAACGTTCTACAAGAATAAAGGATCTTCCCGATGAGCAAACCGGAGATAATCAACGCCACCTACACGATCCGATCAAGCGAT
>DAIBSV010000564.1 GCA_027415455.1 Nitrospirota bacterium
GTCCCGCAACGATATCCTGTGCATCTCATGTCGGAAGGCCGAGTTCTCAAAATGATGGAATTCAAGCGAACTACTACAAAGGAGGTTAAATGGCGGGATGCAAAGGGGTTTCGCTAAAAGGCCTATTGACGATGTTCCTTTCATTGATCGTATTGACCGGCTGTGCAACTCAAGCGAAATACAGAAAAGTTGTCGATTCATGGATAGGAAAAAGCAGCACTTGTTCGGACTTGGCTTGGGGATATCCCAAATGGCAAGTCACTGCTCCGAACAAAAATATCGTCTACGTCTACCAAAAATCCCGCATGCTCACTTTTACCCAGAATTATTATACCCCTGAATACGGGGGAGAATATGGCGCGTATGGAGGCTCTTCAAGCTCTCAATCAGAAAAGCTTGTCTGTACGATATGGTTTGAAATTGATCGACACGACAATGAAATTGTAAAGGTCTTGTTTAAAAGAGACCTCTGTGTTGCGGGAGGTATGGGAGGAGACCATCCGAAACCGCCTCCCGGAAGCGGATAGCAATCTTACGTGATCCGAATACCGGAAAAGTCCACTTAACACTACAGCGGCTTTTTGGTTCCCCCACCCTCGGCAGGGGGCAGCCAGACCCTGGCAGGAACGTCGATTGGAT
>DAIBSV010000565.1 GCA_027415455.1 Nitrospirota bacterium
CTTGCATCCGGCTTCCCAGGATATTTCCGCAATCAGGAAATCGCTGAAGTCCGCCCCTTCCTTTCCGTACCGGCGAACCGCCTTCCAGACCAGATCTTCCCGTTCCACCCGGAGGGAACGGGAGGTCAGGACATTCTTCAGAATGTCGACGATCTCCTTCTTTCCTGTGTCGTAGCATTCCTCCAGAACCCAGACCAGTTCGCAAAGGGAGACCAGCGTCACAAATCCCGGACTTTCGGAAGAAAGGTCCTTTTCGAATAGCGTCGTAGCCAGAGCTGACTGGAGCGGATCGTCCTGGGTGATGTAGCGAACCAGGACATTGGTGTCGATTCCCGTCATCGGGAACCCCGTCGCCGGATGGCCCGCTCCATCTCCTCAAGGGACACGCCCTTCGAAGGTTTTCCGGCAGCCCCTTTCAGGCGGCGGATATCGGTCGTAGCGGGAAGGAGGAGGATCTGCCCCTCTTCATTTTCCACAAACTCCACCCGATCGCCCGCTTCGAGGTGAATTCTCTTTCGTATTTCCACGGGAATGGTGATCTGCCCCTTGCTCGTCACGACCGCGGTCGCCATCGCTCTCTCCTCTCCATAATTCCTACAAAATCATGATTTCCTTACTTTAAGGTAAGATCGTAGG
>DAIBSV010000566.1 GCA_027415455.1 Nitrospirota bacterium
TTTCCCCGTTCCTGTCGCCCCCATGACTCGAAGGGTTTCCACTTGCTAGCCCACTCGGGAATCATCGAAGGAGGCATCGCTCGGGCGATGACATACCCCTGGGCCACCCGACACCCCATCCGGAGAAGCAGCACCCCCTGTTCCTCGGTCTCGACCCCTTCCGCCACCACCTCGATCATCATCATGCGGGCTGCGGAGGAAAGGCTCGAGACGATCGCCAGATCCTTCTGGCTTTCCGTCATCCGCCTGACAAATCCGATATCGATCTTCACCTCCTTGATGTCGAGCTGCTGAAGGGAGATGAGGGAGGCCTGCCCGGTTCCGAAGTCGTCGAGGCTCACAGAAATTCCCAAATTGCGACACTCATCGATCGTCTTCCGGGCTTTCTCAAGATCCCGAAGCGCCTCCGTTTCCGTCACTTCGACCTCGAGAACCAGGTGTTCGGGGCGCTCATGGCGGACCAGCATCTCGGTCAGCGACTCAACAAATCCGTCGGAGAGAAAATGGCGCGCTCCGATATTCACGCTGACGCGCAGGTTGAACCCCAGCCGGAACCAGTCTTCCTGCTGGAGCATTGCCGTATCGAGAGCCCATCGTCCGAGAGGGAAGATCAAGTCGCTTTTTTCGACCTCCT
>DAIBSV010000567.1 GCA_027415455.1 Nitrospirota bacterium
AGCGGATCCGGTCCAGCGCCTCCCGGGGGCGACCGGAAGCGCGACGAGGAGGGAGGCCGGCCGTCCCTTTCCCCAGAGCCTCCGGCGTTCCCGGATCACTGAAAGTTCCCCCTTTGGCGTTCCTCTTCGGCCTCCTCCGGCCCGATTCCCAAAAGCTCCGCCTCCTGAGAAAGGAGAAAGAAGAAGATCCCCGTTCTCGTCGACGGCCCCGATCGCGAACTCAGGGTCGCCCGGGGCGCCGATCTTTCGCACCATGACGATATCGAGGTCCCCGGAGAGCTCCCGGGCCAGGATCTCCCCCATGGGGACGGCCCCCCGGGGAATGGCCAAGACGAGGGGGGACGGGAGGAGCGGAAGGAGGAGAGGGAGTCTGCGAGTTCCCGGGCCGCCGCCTCCCGGTTCCTGAAGAGGACCGACATCAGACGAGGAGGACGGAGGCGAGCTTCTCCCGGAGTTCCCTGGCGGTCAGGATCGTGTAGTCGCGGACGACCGTCGCCGCCACTTTTTCCTGGAGCCGGTTGTCGAGAGATTCGCGGATCTTCCCCATGAAGTCCGGGGAGGCGGCAAGAAGGAGGCGGTCGTACTTCCGGGCGGAGAGTCCGGCGGAGAGTTCGTGGACGAGTTCCCGTGCG
>DAIBSV010000568.1 GCA_027415455.1 Nitrospirota bacterium
AGGGCCAGCTTTTCGGAGGCCTCCCCGAGTTTTTGCGAAAGGGCCTCGATCTCTGACGGAGAGATCCGGCTTCCATGAGTTCCTTTAAGATATTTTCTCGCCGAATCAACGGCAATTCGCGCTTCGCCGAAGTTCTGGTCGAGCGTATCGTGAATGGCCGCCTCGATACTGGTTTCTGCCATGTGAAGATCGAGCGAGCGATGGAGACGCTGGTAGGACTGCCTGAGATTTTTTCCCTGTTCGCTCATTTGGGATTTGAGAGTATCCAGCTGAGATTTAAGGTCATTGACCTGGGTGCTGTCCTGTTTCTTTCCCATGGAATAGGCGATGGCAATGGTGATGACGAGGACGATCACGACCAACAAATTTTTTATCATCGGATACCTTTTGAGAACGGTTTGTCAGGGATCTGCCAGAGATCATCCCGATTGTATCATGGGGAGAGGCGGCTTCCTATGCGATATTAACCCATCTTTCGATTTCCAAGAAAATAATCAAGGCGTGCAGGTACCTTAGCCATCATCAATGTCATTTTTACGTACTTGAACCGGAAGAGGCTTCCTCGGCCTCCTTCTTCTCGGAGCGGATACGGGATACGGCCCGGCGGAGAAGGCTCTTGATGCCGAGC
>DAIBSV010000569.1 GCA_027415455.1 Nitrospirota bacterium
CAACTGTGACCGCTCCCAGGTCTTTCAGGGTTCCGATGAAGATCCGGACCTCGTCCGCCGCTTGGCTCGTGTTCACCGCTCCCTGGAGGGGATCACCCAGATCGGAATCGACGAGATTGCCGTGTTCCGGGGCCACAAGTACCTCACGATGGTCTACCAGCTGAACGAAGGGGTCCGGCGTCTCCTCTGGTGCGGGATCGACCGGAAGACCGACACCCTTCTGAGCTTCTTCAAGGAGTTCGGTCAAGAACGATGCGCCCTTCTCGAGTACGTCTGCACCGACATGTGGGCCCCATTCCTCGACGCCATCCGGCAGTGCGCTCCGCAGGCCAAAAACATCCTCGACCGATTCCACATCATGAAGAAGTTCGGCGAGGCGATCGACCAGATCCGGCGCGAGGAGCACAAGGCGTTCAAGGCCGAGGGACAGACCGTTCTCGAAAAATCCCGCTGGGCTCTCCTGAAACGGCCGGAGAACCTGACGGAGAACCAGACCGCCCGCCTCGCCGATCTCCTGAAGCTCAACATCCAGTCGGTCAAGGCCTATCTTCTCCTCGGCCGACCATCCGATCCAGCGGTCCCGGACCTCGATCTTGGGGGCCGACCCCGAAAAGGACAGGGCG
>DAIBSV010000056.1 GCA_027415455.1 Nitrospirota bacterium
GCTTCTCGGGGTCGCCTACGACTCGGAGGAGGGGCTCGAGACAGCGGAGAAGGTCATGGCCTTTATCCGGGAGGAGGCGGGAAAAGGAGAAGCCGGTGCCTCCTCCGGTCTGGTGGATCAGGGCGGTGGCCTTCACCGTGTCGAAGATCTCCGGCATCGAGTCCCCCACCGGCAGGACGAAGCAGGCGGAAAGCTGGCCCAGGGGCCGCCCCGCGTTCATGAGGGTGGGGGAGTTCGGCAGGAAGTCGAGGGAGGCGATGAAGCGGTAGTACTCCTCCGAAAGAAACTCGCGCTCCGAAGGGTTGGCGTTGACCGAGGCGATGGCGTTCGCCACCCTCCGGAACATGGTTTCCGGGGTCTCGGTCACCTTCCCTTCGGCGTCCTTGCCGAGGTAGCGCTTTTCCAGGACCTTGATCGCATTGGCGGAGAGGGGAGTCTCGACACGTGGTTCCATTGGGGGTCTCCTTCATCATGACGCAGATCGGCGTATCGGGGTAAAAGTGCGAAAAAACGCGGAAATCATCCCCCAACCCCTGCATATCTTGTAGCAATAGGGGATGAAATCCACTAGATCTAGTGGTTTTGGGATGGATAGGTATCCTAGACCTCCCGGAAGGAGGTGTCAAGTCCGTCCGGGAACCCGAGTGTCGGGGGCCTCCCCGTAAAACTGCGGATCCCCGGGATCGGGAGCGGTGGAGGGGGACGCCGCTTCTGCTGCCACAAGTTGCCGGGTTCTCTGGATAAAAATTTTTCCTGTGCTAGATTTGGAAGCATGGAGTCGTTTCGATCCCGCTCACGTTTATCGTCCGGTTGATTCCGGAAAAGGGGGAAAAGCCATGGAAACCGTTCGGCCCGCGGCGGTGGCCGGGGCCTTTTACGAAGGAGAGAAGGAGGCACTCGCGGCGAACGTGGCCGCCCTGCTCGCGGAGGCCAAAAAACAGGTCCAGGTCAGGCCGGGTCCTCCTCCCAAGGCGCTGATCGTTCCCCATGCCGGCTATGTCTACTCGGGGCCGGTCGCGGCCAGCGCCTATGCCCTCCTGACCGGAGCCCGGGGACTGGTCACGCGGGTGGTTCTTCTGGGCCCGGCCCACCGGGTCTTCCTGAGGGGCCTCGCCCTTCCGGATGCCCGGGCCTTCCGGACCCCGCTGGGAGAGGTGCCGCTCGACCGCGAACTCGTCTCCCGCATCGCCGGCATGCCCCAGGTGGGCATCAACGGAGAGGCCCATCGTCTCGAACACTCCCTCGAGGTCCAGCTCCCGTTCCTCCAGACCATCCTGGGGGATTTCACCCTGCTGCCGCTCGTGGTCGGCCAGGCCTCTCCGCAGGAGGTGGCGGAGGTCCTCGATACCGTCCGGGGAGGCCCGGAAACCCTCATCGTGGTGAGCTCCGACCTTTCCCACTATCTGAAAAGTTCGCTCGCGCGCGAGATCGATTCCCGGACGGCCCAGGCCATCCTGGATCTCGATCCGGAGATCGTTCCGGAGGAGGCCTGCGGGGCCTTCCCCGTGAACGGCCTCCTCGTGGCCGCCCGGAAGTGGCATCTCAGCCCCTTCGAGGTCGACCTCCGAAATTCCGGGGACACGGCCGGAACCCCCGATCAGGTCGTGGGGTACGGCTCCTTCGCTTTTTTTGACGAGAAACCGGGGGGGAGAGCCGGCACGGAGGCGGAAGAAGAGGCGGTCGACGGCACCCGTCTCGTGGATCTGGCGCGGGAGGCGGTGGAGGTCCGGCTGGGCCATGGAACGCTCTCCCGGCCGGAGGGGATGCCCTGGCTCTCCCGGCCGGGGGCGACCTTCGTCACCCTGACGAAACACGGCAATCTGCGGGGGTGCATCGGCACCCTCGAAAGCTTTCGCCCCCTTCTGGAGGATCTCCGGGCCAACGCCGTGGGGGCGGCCTTCCACGACCCTCGGTTTCCCCCGGTGGTCAGGGGGGAGCTCGACCGGATCCGGTTCGAGGTCTCGCTGCTCTCTTCTCCCGAGCCTCTGTCCGTGGCCGGGGAGCGGGAGCTTCTCGAGCGGCTCCGGCCGGAGGTCGACGGTCTGGTCCTGGCCCTGGGCCGGGCCCGGGCCACATTTCTCCCCCAGGTCTGGGAGCAGCTTTCCGAGCCCGAAGAGTTCGTCCGCCACCTGAAGGAAAAGGCCGGGCTCCCTCCGGATTTCTGGTCCGAAGGACTCCGTTTCTGGCGCTATGGCGTGCAAAAGTGGAAGGAGGACGACCGATGATTGGACCCGACGACGCCCGGTGGTGGCATCGACTTTCCGACGGTCGCCTTTCCTGCGATCTCTGTCCGCGGGACTGCAGGCTCCATGAGGGGCAGAGGGGGCTGTGCTTCGTGAGGAAGAGGGAGGGGGACCGGATGGTCCTCGACACGTGGGGGCGATCGAGCGGATTCTGCCTGGATCCGATCGAGAAGAAGCCGCTGAACCATTTCTATCCCGGCTCCTCCGTCCTTTCCTTCGGAACGGCGGGATGCAACCTCTCGTGCAAGTTCTGCCAGAACTGGGACATGTCCAAATCCCGGGAGCTCGACACACTGATGGACCGGGCCCTTCCCGAGGAGCTGGCCCGGGCGGCGGAGGAATGGGGCGCCACGAGCGTGGCCTTCACCTACAACGATCCGGTCATCTTCGCCGAGTACGCCATGGACGTGGCCGAGGCCTGCCGGGCCCGGGGAATCCGGACGGTGGCCGTCACGGCGGGATACATCAATCCGGAGCCCCGGCGGGAGTTCTTCTCCCTGATGGACGCCGCCAACGTCGACCTCAAGTCCTTCTCCGAGGAGTTCTACTTCCGGCTGACCGGGGGACACCTCGCGCCCGTTCTGGAAACCCTGGTCTACCTGCGCCGCGAGACCGCCGTCTGGTTCGAGATCACCACCCTCCTCATTCCCGGCCACAACGATTCGGAGGAGGAGATCGGAAGGCTTTGCGACTGGATCCTCCGGGAGCTGGGACCCGAAATTCCTCTCCACTTTTCGGCCTTCCATCCCGACTACCAGATGACCGACGTCCCCCCGACCCCTCCGGAGACGCTCGCCGCGGCCCGCCGGCTGGCCCTTTCCCGTGGACTCCACCATGTCTATACGGGAAACGTGCGGGACCGGGAAGGCGGAACGACCTTTTGCGCCTCCTGCGGATCCGCCCTCATCGTCCGGGACGGCTACCGGATCGACCGCTACAATGTGGCTTCGGGAGGACGGTGCCCCTCCTGCGGGGCCCTTCTCCCGGGCCATTACGGGGATCCGGAGAGCTTCTCCTCCTTCGGGAACCGCCGCATTCCCGTCCTCCTTCACCCCGGGGCCTGAAGGCCGCCCTTCCCTGTCAGACGAGAAGGACGTCGGAGAGCTTTTCCCGGAGCTCTTTGGCCGGAAGCTGGGTGTAGTCGCGGACGACCGTTGCCGCCACCTTCTCCTGGAGACGGGTGTCGAGGGACTCGCGGATCTTCCCCATGAAGTCGGGCGGTGCGGCCAGCAGGAGGCGGTCGAATTTCTTCGCGACGAGGCCGGAGGAAAGTTCGTGAACGATTTCCCGGGCGAATTTTTCGGCTTCGGCCTCCCGGGGGGCCGTCCCCCACTGGGTCGCCGGACGGGATCCGTGGCCTGCCGGAGTGGCGTTCCGGCCCCCGGAGTCGCTCGCGATCTCCCCGTTTTTGAGCCGTCCTTCCGGATGTTCGAAACGCCGTTCGAGTTCCAGGTCCTGTCCGGTTCCACGGCTTTTCCAGAGGAGGGCGGAGGTGGCGTTTGCGACGAGAATCCAGGTGGTGGTCATTGAAGGTCTCCTTGCGATGGGGTTCGGAATCTGTCTTGTGTTACCCGTTGATCGTGTTGCGCGGCAAACCTCCCCGATCAGGGGGAGGTCAAGAGCGCGGCGGGTAGGCTGCTCAATGCTGCCGTGGCCGCCTAATCCGGTGGCGCACTTGCTGCTCGATGTATTGGCGGATTTTTGAAATGGGCGCCCCGCCACAGCTTCCGGTGAAATACGATGGCGACCAGAGCCTGCCGCCCCAGAGCTTTTGCCGAATGCTGGGATTGTGTTTCTTGCGGATCAGGCGACGGGATACACCCTTGAGGCTGTTCACCAGATTCGAGATGGCGACTTTCGGCGGATAGTTAACCAACAGATGCCCATGGTCTTCTTCCCCGTCGCCTTCCACCGGTACCGCGCTGGATTGTTAAAAACACAATGGCGTCCGTGTCTCATATCTGTTGACTTGTCCATGCGACCAAGCATAATGGACAACATGAAAACAATTCAAGCCTTCAAATTCCGCCTCGCTCCGACCGCTGAACAGGAGGCCCTTTTGAACCGCCATGCGGGATGCGTCCGGTTCGTGTGGAACAAGGCCCTCGATCTCCAGACGAGGCGGCTCGACGCCGGGATCCCGATTCTCTCCTGCGGGGACATGGCGAAGCTCCTGACCCTGTGGCGGGCGAGCGATGAGTACGGGTTTCTCGCCAATGGCCCGGTCCATCCCCAACAGCAGACCCTCAAGAACCTCGACCGGGCTCTGTGGAAGGCCCTGACAGGCAATCGGGGCTTCCCGCAGGACAAGAAGAAGGGGAAGGGGGATTCCCTCCGGTATCCCGACCCCCTTCAGGTGAAGCTCGATCTTGCAACCCGGGATGCGGAGGGAAGAAATCTCCTTCCCCGACTTTTTCTCCCGAAGGTCGGCTGGGTCAAGATCCGGGTCTCCCGGCAGATCGGGGGGGATCTCAGGAACGCCACCGTGACCCGGAAGGCCGGACGATGGGCCGTCTCCCTCCAGACGGAACGGGAATGTCCGGAACCTCTGCCGAAAGCGGCACCGGAGGTCGGACTGGATCTCGGGGTGGTTTCCTTCGCCACACTCTCCGACGGAACGAGGCTGCATCCCTCCCCGGAGCTTGTGGCGGTCCTGAAACGGGCCGAGGAGCGCCTCCGTTGGGAACAGCGGAAGCTCTCCCGGAAATACCGGAGAGGGAAAAAGAGCAACAACTACCGGAAGCAGAAGCTCCGTGTGGCGAGAGCCCACGAGATGGCCTTCAACATGCGTCTGGATTTTCTACACAAGACCTCGTCGATTCTCGGCAAAACCCAAGCCGCAGTCTTTGTCGAGGCTCTGAAGATCCGGAACATGACGAAGAGCGCCCGGGGAACGAAGGACGTTCCCGGCCGGAACGTCCGGCAGAAGGCGGGGCTCAACCGCTCCATCCTGTCTTCGGGATTGGGGACGTTCCAGTCCCTGCTGGAATACAAGCTGGAAGGGAGAGGCGGACGACTGGTCCGGGTCGATCCCCGGAACACGAGCCGCACCTGTTGTGTGTGCGGCCATGTCTCTCCGAAGAACCGGCCGGATCAGGCGACCTTCCGCTGCGTCTCCTGCGGTCATACGGAAAACGCCGACCTCAATGAGGCCAAGAACATTCTCAGGGTCGGGCAGACCCGGTGCGCCTGTTCGGGGGATCCGTCCTCCGAGTCGGCGGCCTGACCGTTCAGGCCGTCCGATCCATCCCCGTCTCCAAAAAGGGGAGGTGGCAGGAAGGAATCCCCTTTCTTCCCGCTTTCGCGGCGAGCGAGGCGAGAGGAAGGGGAGGATGTCAATGTGCCCCAAATCCCTGAAAGAATCGAGGGTCGACGCCTCCGTGTGATTCTTTCCGACGGAGGCCGTTGCGGTTAGAATGGAAGGAGAGTGTGTCCGGTCGACAGAACCCGGCCGCGGGTAGAGTTTCCCGGGCCTTTTCAAGCAGGAGAGCCATGCTCGACAGGAATCGGATTCTGAAGGATCCCGCGGCGGCCGAACGGGCCTTCCGCTCGCGCGGCCTATCGGTGGAGATGGGGGCTCTTATGGACCTCGACGCCGAATGGTTCGGCGCGGTCCGGGAATGGGAGGCCCTCCGGGAGAAGCGCAACACCCTCTCCGCCGAAATCGGACTCCGGAAGCGGAAAAACGAGCCGACCGGGGAGATCGAGGCCCAGGTCCGGTCCGTGAACGAGGCGATCGGGAGTGCCGAGGAGAAGAAGCGCGCTCTCGAAGCCCGCCGGGAAGAGGTGTGGCTCTCCCTTCCGAACCTCCCCCACGACAGCGTTCCCGTCGGAGCGGACGAGACCGGGAACGTCGAGCTCCGGCGCGCCGGTGAGCCCCCCGTCTTTTCCTTTCCCCCGAAGCCCCACTGGGAAATCGGGGCGGGGCTCGGCATCCTGGACTTCGACCGGGCGGCCCGGATGTCGGGAGCGCGCTTCTCCCTTCTCTCCGATGCCGGCGCCCGCCTCGAGCGCGCCCTCGTCGCCTTCATGCTCGACTGCCACACCGCCTCCCCCCGACCCGACGGGTCGTCCCC
Source organism: Nitrospirota bacterium (assembly GCA_027415455.1). Next base: position 6,320 of record DAIBSV010000056.1, read on the forward strand.
CTACCGGGAGCTCTCGGTCCCCTACCTCGTGCTTCCGGAGAGCCTACGGGCGACCGGCCAGCTCCCCAAGTTCCGTGAGGAGCTCTTCTACGTCGAGGCCGACGATCTCTATCTGATCCCCACGGCGGAGGTCCCCGTCACGAACACCCTGCGGGGCGAAATCGTCGAGGAGGCCGCCCTTCCCCTCAAGTTCTGCTCCTATACCGCCTGTTTCCGGCGGGAGGCGGGGGCGGCGGGAAAGGACACGCGGGGACTGATCCGGCAGCACCAGTTCGACAAGGTCGAGCTGGTCTGGTTTTCCACCCCGGAAGACTCCTGGACCCATCTCGAGACGCTCACGGGGGACGCCGCCGGCATCCTGGATCGCCTGGGGCTCCCCTATCGCGTGATCGCCCTCTGCACGGGAGACCTGGGCTTCTCCGCCGCCAAGACCTACGACATCGAGGTCTGGTTCCCCTCCCAGGGCCGGTACCGGGAGATCTCCTCCTGCTCGAACTTCACCGACTTCCAGGCCCGGCGGGGACAGATCCGGTACCGTCGCTCCGCAGACCGGAAGGTCCAGCCTCTCCATACCCTGAACGGTTCGGGGCTGGCCATCGGCCGGACCCTGGCCGCCATCTTCGAGAATTTTCAGACGGAGGAGGGGGGGGTCCGGATTCCGGAGCCCCTGGTCCCCTACATGGGGGGAATCTCCTATCTCGACCCCAGAGACGCCGTTCCGCTTTCCGGCTCTTCCCGGGCGGTTCGGGAAAAACGAACGACGACAGACCCTCAATATGAAGGATGATCCGATGGCAGACGGCAGCGCGAAGGGAACAGTTCTTTTTGTGGGGCGGGACATCTTTCTCGGAACGATGGTTTCCCAGGTTGTCCAGAAGACCGGCTTCTCCTACCGTTCTTCCGTTCCGGCCAATGTCATCGAGACGGTGTCGGGGGATCCCAGGATCCGGGCCGTGGTCGCGGACCTCAAGGAATCCAAGGAGTTTCTTTCCGAGATCGTGGAGTCGGGAGGGACCGGAAGCCGTCCGCGCCTGATCGCCATCGCCTTCCACACCGACATCGACTCCAAGCGCCAGGCCCAGAAGGCAGGGTTCGAGCATGTGATCCACCGCTCCCAGATCCAGTCCCTCCTTCCCCAGATCCTGACCGAAAAAAAACCGTGAGTGCCCCATGCTCCGCATGATTCTCCCGCTCCTCCTGGTCCTGGTACCCGTTCCACTCGCCCTCGCATTCCCCCTTCCGGACTGTCCCGGGCCGGCTCCGTCCTCCCTTCCCCCGGAGCCGAAAGGCCCCCCGACGGAGCCGGAGATCCGCTCCCTTCTCCTTGCGGCCCGGACCGTCCGGGACGTTCCGTCCGCCCGTCCGCTCGGAGAGGAGGCCCTCTCCCGGGCCGGAGCGATGGTCTCCTCCCTCCTTGCGGAACGCCCGGAAGACGCGACCCTCCACGCCCTGGCGGGGGAGCGGGATCTTCTTCTGGTCCAGTACCGGGGCTTTCCGGGAGGTATGGCCTACGGGAAGAAGGCGGCGGCCGAAAACGACCGGGCCCTGACGCTCGATCCCAAAGACGCCGAAGCCCATCTCTCGAAGGGGATCGAACTCTATTTCAAGCCCTGGTTCGTGGGGGGGTCGGTCCCCCGGGCCCTCAAGGAATTCGAGCGGGCGAACCGTCTCCGGCCGGACGATCCCCGGATCCTCTCCTGGATCGGGATCGTCCGCCACCGTCTCGGACATCCCGGCGCCCGCTCCTTCATGGAAGCGGCCCTGAAGCTGTGTCCCGGAAGCCCCCTCTACGAGGCCCGGGCCAAAACCTTCGATCCCCGGGCCAAGCACCGGTGATCGAGCAAGGTCAGCGCCGATACCTCCGGCGGGAGGAGCGGGTCCACCACCGGGACTATCCCGAGTGGGGGACGGGCCGGGTGGTCGAGACCCGCGAATCCTCGGTACCCGGCGGGGCCTGTTTCGTCCTTGTCCTCTTCGAGGACGGCCAGGAGCGTCTCTTCTTCAACGATCTGAACGATCCCCGCTGCTGCTACTATGCGGGACTCCTCCGAAGCCTTCGGGCCCTGTAGGAGACCGTCGCCGCCGGCGATCGCGCGTTCCTGTCCTTCCTGTCCCTTCCGGTTTCACCTCTCTCCGGTCTCTTCCGGGCCCTTCTGCCGATGACCCGCCAAGGCGTTCTCCCGGGAGGCCCCCTCCGCGACGACCCACTCCCTGGTCCGGCCCCTTTCCCCCCAAGGCCGGCCGGATTCGAGAAGAAATCAAGGCCCTGGAGAGATCCGGGAAAACTGTCCGTCCCCCCTGCGTCGCCGAATCATGTTGTCTCTCATGGTGACAGGTCGATAAAGTCTGCCATGGCATGAAGCTGAGAAGCTTTCCAAATGTTTCGGTCATGGGGCGCCAGCTCAAATAGTGCTCCAGGTGCTTCGTGGCCACCCCATGAATCCGTCGCCTCCACTCTTTCAGCCGAGAACGGGTGGCGGAAGCTGCTGGATGTGGTAGGCGCCAGCCAAGACTCTGATCCCCTTGTTCAGGTTCACCGCCCATGGGCCACGCTCCTCTTTCGAGTCGACAGGGCGATGGGGCCTTTTTCTCCTCCGTCCGAGCAGAGAACCGCATCCCGGGCCAGGAGGGGTTCCAGAACCGGAACCAGTTCCCGGAAGAGCCTCCGTTTTGCGTCCCGGCCGCCCCGTTTTCGAGCCTGTCCCCCAAGTCTGCCCCCGCTGTCCTTTGCCGGATCCCGAAAACCAGGTTTCGTCGGTTTCTACGATGCCGCTTTCCTTCCGGGCCGAAAGACAGGAAGGCAAGGCCAGAAACCGGTGCCTCCGCAGAAAGGCGGCTTTGGTATTGATCCCGCGTCGTCCGGCCGCTTCCCGGACCGAACCCTCGCTGAATTTCTCCAGGAAATATGGCCATCGGACCTTCTGGTGCAGTCCCGAAAGGGCGTGTCCTGAAGGTGCGCCGGCATCCACGGCATCGGAAGCGCGGGAACCCGGCGGACTGTTCCCACGGCCGGACTCCGGATGCTGGCATTGAGACACGCGGTGGAAGTCCCACCAGAGAAACCACCTCGTCCACCGGGGCCTTCTTGCTTCTCCCGCTGTTCCATCAAAACTGAAAGAATTGTTAAAAAGTAGGATATCTTTCGACAGGACTCCGCGAGGTGGAGTGCGCGCGGGCCGCCGGCCCCCACATGGATCCCGGGAGAAGCACCTCCCGAAGCTTCAAAGCCCTTCGCGATGCCCTCAGCGCCCTGGGCAGGGCGGACTTTCCCTGACTCATCATGAGGCGAAAACAGACCCTTGCCATTGGGCAACTCTTTCCCGGGCAAGTTTCGCCCGGGCCTCTTGCTACTTCCGGGTGGTTGGCTTCCGGCAGCCACTCCCCTGCCAGCGCTCCGGCGACATCCGCCGCCGTCTCCCTCACGCGAATATGACAGAGCGCCGCCAGTTTCTTCGGATTCCGTTTTTCCACCACGATCGCCCGTTCGGTCCGGAACACCCCACTCCTGATCAACCCGCGTTTGAAGACGGGAAAAAAGGTCAGAGGATGGCTCCGTCCGGATGATGTCCGTCCTGCCGGGCTGGCGCGGTCCGGCGACGAGGGGGAATCATCCTGGGGCCCGTGATCTCCCGATCAGGCAGATTGTCGATTCAATTTCCGATGTTCAGGAACTCTCGGAAGAATCCGCATTCTCCCTGCCGCTCTTCCTCCGATCGGGAGGAGGGCTCTTGTCGTGCATTTTCTCCGGGATTTTGCGATTCCACTCGGCCTCCGGAGAGCGCTCTCCCCGGTGCGTCCCTTGATGCATCAAGTCAAGTGGCTACCATATAAAGGAATTATTAATTTGTTGTCGATGGTCTGGATTTTGCTAAGCCCCAATGTTTTTTTGTGACCAATCGCGTCCGGAAAAAAGGGCGCGTTCCCCCTGAATCCCTGGAGAAGAGTCATGAAGGATTCCCTGTTTCCGGGGCTTTCCCCGGAACGCGTCTCCCCCGCCGCCGGTTTGGAAGGCGCGATCGCCGGAGACCTCGACGTTCTGCTTGGTGGCTGTTCCGGGTGTGCCGGGAAAATTCTCGACGCGATCCAGTCCGACGGGGTCGCTCTGGCCGCCACCGACCCGGGAGAGGGAAAGGGCGGGAACCGTCTCGTCTACATGAACCGGAAGATGAAGGAGATCGTCCGGAAAATGTCCGGCGATCTCGAGAGCCGGTACGGGCTCTCCACGGATGCCGTTTTGGGAGCCTCCATCCACCGGTTCCACCAGGATCCCGACAGGATCCGGAGGATTCTGTCGGGACTTGCGCCCGGGGAAACCCGCCGGAACCAGGTCATTTCCGTCGGTTCCATGCGGTTCCGTTCGGTCACCGGGGTCCTGACCGACGGGTCCGGCCGCCGCATCGCCTACCTGACGGTCTTCACCGACATCACCTCACAAGCGCATCTGGAGGCCGTCTCCGGGGAATCCGCCGAGATTTCCCGGATGACGGGGGAGCTCGCCGAAAAGGTGTCCGCTCTTTCGGAGACGGCCGACTCCGGCCGGGAGATTATCCTCCAGATGGTTCGCGGGGTGCTCGTCAACGAAGAGATGATGCAGGATCTCGTCCGGGAGGTGGAGGTCCTCGGGAGCCGTTCCGAAGAGATCGGAACCGTTGCCGGAACGATCGGCCGGATCGCTTCGCAAACACGGCTTCTGGCCCTGAACGCCGCGATCGAGGCGGCCCGGGCCGGCCGGGAGGGGCGGGGATTCTCCGTCGTGGCCGAAGAGGTCCGGAGTCTCGCGGAGCGGACGGCAGCCGCCACAAAGGAAATCGGCACCATGATCCGGAGGGTGCAGGAAGAGATATCGCGGACCGTCCGCCTCCTCTCCGAAGGGATTTCGCGATCGTCTGGGAACCGGGAGCTGGCAAGGGCCACTGAGGTGGTCCTCGAAGCGGTCCGGGAGGAAAACCGGCTGTTCCTCGAAGCCATTGCCGACATCGCGCGGGCGGCCGCCCAGCAGGAGCGCTCCGTCCGGAGTTTTCTCGCGGAATGAACCACCCTTTTTTCCTCCGGCTCCGGGAGCCGGAGCATCCCGCCCGCCATCTTCCGGATCCGGTCCGATTCCCGGAGGGCGTTTCTTCGTCGAAAATTCGTCCCTCTCACCGAAAGGACCGTTGAGACCATGCCTTGCGCACCTGAAATGTTCCCGAATCTTTCCGGAAAGACCCTTTTCGATGCGAACACCCTCTCCCAGGGCCTCCGGATCTTCGGGAGAAGCCTCCTCTGCTCCAGCGTCCTCCGCGACCGGACGCTCCATGTCCGGCGTGTCATGGACGGACTGGAGTCCGGCCCCGGTCCGGGAATCCGCTTTTTTTTCGTGCTCTTCACGGAGGGGGAGAGCTCCGGAGATCTCGAGATTTTCTGGCGGGAGTCTCCGCCGGGATCCGTCCGGGTCCGCTCCGAGAGGGCCGTCCTGGATCGCCTCCGCTCCCTGGAAGGCTTCCGTCTTCCGAGGGATCTGC
>DAIBSV010000570.1 GCA_027415455.1 Nitrospirota bacterium
GAGTGGGGAACCAGAGCTACGACCTCCGGCTCATTCCCCAGTCTCCCCCCGTCTGGCATGCCGCCCGCAGGAAATTCTTTACCGGACCCCACCCTACCGACTGGGCCTACTACTACTCCTACCCGCTTGTCACGATCGCCGGCACCCGGACTGTCGTCCGTCCCGACGGGGCCCGGAAGACCGAGTCTGTCCACGGCCAGTGCTGGTTCGACCACGAATGGATGTTTCATACCATGAATAAAGACCAGATCGGGTGGATCTGGGTCTGGGGGTGGAACAAGGAAAATACCCGCGGGATCATGCTCTACCAGATGCTGGACCGGGGAGCCCGCCTTTCTCCCTTCCACAGGGCGACGGTGCTGGAAAGAGACGCCGGCGCATGGAGGGTCAGACGGACCAATGGGGTTAAGTTGACCTCGGGGAAGGAGGGGCGGTGCCTTTCTCCCGGACGACTGGAGTTTCTTGTGGACAACGCATTGGTCGTCAGGGTCCGCCCCATGATCGAAGATCAGTTGCTCAAGGGAGCGGTCACCTACTGGGGAATGAGCCGGAGGTCGTAGCTCTGGAAATCAAGCGGGTTCCGGGACAGGGCCTTTGAGATCAGAAATTTTCCGAGCTCCTC
>DAIBSV010000571.1 GCA_027415455.1 Nitrospirota bacterium
GGTTTCATCGGAAGAGTGAGTCTGGACGAGGCGGGCGAAATCTTCTGCCGAAATCCCTATATGGGTAAGAAACATCTGATCGAGCGGACAGTTGTAGTTGTATTCCCCCAGAGTTCCGGCATTGTGGGCCCGGGCCTTGTCGATGATTCTCTTGAGATGGTCGATTCCATGGAGACGGTCGACCGGGCTTCTTGGAAAGTGCTTTCTGAGATCCATGCAAACCTCCTCGGATTTTGGGTGACCGGAGCCGATGACCGGTGGGCGACAGAAGGGGGAACCTGTCTTTTGTCGAGGATAACACAGGAGGAGGGTGCGGAAAAGACTGCCGGGGCGTGAAAGGGCGGGGGGCCGGAGGGGAAAGGGAGACCGGGGAGGCCCGTTCGAGTCGGGTCCCTCTCTCCGGCCGTAAATTGCCCTTTTGGAAAATTCGGTCTATTCTTTAACCTGGACCGGATGGGAGGAGGAAAATGCCGCCGATTGGGCAGGCCCGCCAACTCTCACCTGACCTGACGCCCAAGCCTTTGCTTGAGTTGCGGGAGCCTCAGCACGCTAATCAAAAGGAGTTGTGCCTTGACCCTTCTGGTATTGGTTCTTCTGTCAACCATCGTGATCGCGCTGGG
>DAIBSV010000572.1 GCA_027415455.1 Nitrospirota bacterium
TCTCGAATATGGGGGCGCAGGGAAAACGGCCATTCTTGTCTACATGATGCCTTTGTGGCTTATTCTCCTGGCATCTCCCATACTCGGGGAGCGAATCCACTCACTCCAGGGACTTGCCCTGGGGATTGCCGTTCTCGGCCTCGTCTTCATTCTCGAGCCATGGCATCTCCAAGTGGGAAAAGGGACGGTCTTGGCTCTTCTCTCTGGATTCTTCTGGGCAGCTTCCGCCATATGGCAGAAAAAGAAATATTCTCCAGGTCAGGATCTTCTCGATGTGACTGCCTGGCAGATGCTTTTTGGAGGAGGGGTCCTCCTGATTCTGGCTCTTTCCGTCGGCCCATGGCACATTGAGTGGACACCCGGTTTCGCTGCTGCACTTTTTTACAATGCTGTTCCTGGGAATGCCTTGGCATGGCTTCTCTGGGTCTATGCCCTCCACCGTCTTCCGTCGGGAGTGGCTGGGATGGGAACACTTCTGGCTCCTGCCGTCGGCATTCTCTCGGCGTGGTTGCAGTTGAGTGAGCGTCCGGGAGTTATGGAAGCTTCAGGAATGGGACTGATTTTTCTCGCGATGTTTCTTGTCGCATGGGAACATCTCAAGACACGGGAAGAATTTCCC
>DAIBSV010000573.1 GCA_027415455.1 Nitrospirota bacterium
ACAAGGCAGACGTTACATTTTCGGTACCCAGGAGGTCGGTCAGGACCCGCAGAATCGTTCCTTTCCCGGATCTCCGGGGTCCGACCAGAAAGAGGATTTTCTGTCGGGAAGTGTCTCCGCTGACAAGGTAGCCGAACCACTGCCTCAAAAGCTCGGAGGACTCTGGAGAGTCCGGCCATAGCGAATCCAGAAACCGTTCCCACTCCGGACAGGTGGCCGCCGGATCATAGGAGAAGGGAAGCGGGTGGGGTTCAAAGAGTTCAGGACCTGACTGGTGAAGCTCTCGGGTGTGCAGATCGAGCACGCCATTTTGTAGGACTGTCAGGCGTCCTCTTGGAATGTTCTTCGGGGGATTGCTCAATAGAAATGGGGCATCGAGACTTGTTGGCAGGTGACAGAGGCGTTCAAGGGTCGCCCATACGTTCTCGACGAGGCTCCGGGTTGCTGGAACCATCCCCTCCTTCTTGTCGGAGATGAGAACGCTGTCGAGCCATTGATGAAGGTCGGCACCGAGGGCCTTGTCCTCGATGATTTCCCACCTTCTTCCCGTCCATCGATAGAAGTCCTCCCTCCACCGGGCAAGGCCGGGGGGTCCGTCGACCTGGTATCG
>DAIBSV010000574.1 GCA_027415455.1 Nitrospirota bacterium
GGGCTCGACAACGTGAAGACGGAAGTCGCGGCACTTCTCCGCGATCCGGATCTTGTCCGCCTCCGTGGTCGGGACGGGCAAGTCTACTACACGACAAAAGAAATGCTCGCCCTCGAACAGGAGATCCAGGCGCTGGCCCGGGCGGGAAAGGAGGACGCCCGTCACGTCGTTCCGGCAGAGGCGGTCAAGGCCGGGATTGCCCGGTACGAGTTCGAGAAAGGCTTCAAACTGTCGGACGAGCAGCGGGTGGCGATCGACCATCTGACCCTCCGGGCGGGGAGGATCCAGATACTCGAAGGGCACGCCGGGGCCGGAAAGAGCACGGCCCTGGTCCCGATCCGGTACGCGCTGGAGGCCGCCGGGTACGAGGTCGTCGGGGCCTCGCTCCAGGGGAAGAAGGCGGCCGGACTCGAAAAGGATACCGGGATCAAATCCCAGACCATCGCAAGCCTTCTCCGGGAACTCCAGGGATACGAGCGGGAGGACGGAACGCAGGCCGGGCCTGCCCGGATACTGACCGAAAAGACCGTCGTCGTCGTGGACGAGGCGGCGATGAACGACACCCGGCTGATGGCCTCCCTGATCCGCGAGACCGAAAAGGCGGGGGC
>DAIBSV010000575.1 GCA_027415455.1 Nitrospirota bacterium
GCATCGCACGATCTTTCATAGTGGGGATTCCGAACGGCCGCATCTTGCCATTGCTTTTCGGAATGAAAACCCTTCGGAGCGGTTGGGATTGATACCATTCCTTCTTCAGGGTCGGCAGGGCCCGGATCTTCGATTCCGGGGTGGACCAGATCACTCCATCCACACCCGGGGTTGCCTTTCCTTGGTTTTCTGTCACCCGTTTCACGGCCAGAAGTCGACCGAATAACGAGCGTGTCAGAAGACGTTGCAGGGTCTTGCCCCTGTCCCAGTCTTCCTCTTGCGTGGCCTTCACAATGCGCCTCTGGAGTCCTTTTACCCGCTTCTCGACTCCGGTCCAGTCGATCTGGTCCCAGTGCGTAAAAGAGCGATGGGGCAACGTTGGCGGGGTCTCCGTCATCTACGTCAACCTTTCTCTTCAATAGTTCCAAAAGAAATTGTGATTGAGCATTATAAAAAGGGACACTTGTAATCTGGCCTCTGTGCTTCTGACACGGGGGGGTGGAGGGAGCAGGGACACACAGAGGTGGCAACCATGGCAATGTTCGGTGACAGGAATACGCACTTTCGGATGGTGGGTAAAGTTAAAAAACCTCGGACAGGGAGATCGA
>DAIBSV010000576.1 GCA_027415455.1 Nitrospirota bacterium
CGGGGGACGGTCCTCGACATCGGGGCCGGCACCGGGAGCAACCTCCCGTTTCTGGATCTCCCCGACACTCGGGCGGTCTTTCTCGACCGCTCCGCCTCCATGCTTTCCAAAGCCCTCGGAAAGGGATTGGGGAAGCAGGGCTATCCCGTGATCGGATCGGCGACCGCCCTCCCCTTCCCCGACGAATGCTTCGACAGCATCGTCGTCACACTGGTCCTCTGCTCTGTCGACGACCTGTCCGCAAGCCTTGGCGAGATCCACCGGACGCTCAGAAAGGAAGGCTCCCTCTTTCTCATGGAGCATGTCCTCTCCGACTCCCCTTCTCGGGCCGCCATCCAGAAACTGGCGACCCCCCTCTGGAAGCGTCTGGCCGCCGGATGCCATCTGGACCGTCCCACCGATCATCTGGTCCGGATCCTTTTCAGGGAGGAGGAGTCCTGGAAGGAAGTCCATGGGATCCTCCCATTCCATGTGGGCCGGTACAAAAAGCGGAACCAGGGGACTCTTCTCTCCGAAAATCCTGATTCAGGCGCGTGAGACGATCAGGGATTCCTACTCTGCCACTCCCTGCTTTCGCCGGCGACGAGCCCTCCCTTCCCTCTCGA
>DAIBSV010000577.1 GCA_027415455.1 Nitrospirota bacterium
ATTTGTGAGATCTGCGGAGAAATTGCGCCACGGAGACGAGCGGCTTGGATAAGGTCTTGGTCGACACCTCCGTCTGGATTAAGTTTTTATTAAATCTGGTCATTTCTACACTCTCGTTTAGACCCTCCTCGCCAAGGATAGGGCCTGTATGGTCGGGCCCATTTTTGCCGAACTGATGCAAGGATCGAAGACGGTAAAGGAATTGGAAGTTTTAGGGAATTCATCCATGCCTTCGCGTTGCTGCCGGAAAATCCTTCCCTTTGGAGAAAGGTTGGGGACCTGTCTTTCCGGCTCAGGAAGCATGGAATGGCCCTGGGGCTGGCTGATTGCTTCATTGCCGTTTCCGCCCGGAAAGGGGGCGTGGCTCTTCTGAGTTTGGAAGCCTTTCTCACTCATCAAAAAGGACGCAACGATTCGTCCTTATGGCCAGGATGGATCGCCTTTCCTCACCGGATGATCATCATCTGATTTCCTCCCCGCTGGAACTCGTAGGGAACCGGTTCGATCGCGATGCGGTAGCCTTCTCGGGACAGGCTTTCCACGACAGGGTCCAGATGGCGTGACCAGACCGCCCCCAACTCCAGAAGAGGGAACACTCGGATC
>DAIBSV010000578.1 GCA_027415455.1 Nitrospirota bacterium
TCGAAGATCTCTCCATCGAAAAAACGACAAGCCAGCTGACCCATGTCCTGAACCGGATCCATCAGGCCATCGAAAGGCCTTTTTTCTCCGGAGAGAAAGAGGAAATCCGGATCGGTATCAGTATGGGAATCGCCCTCTTCCCCTCCAACGGCGACGACGGAGAGACGCTTGTCCGGCAGGCCGATGCGGCCCTCTACCAAGCCAAGTCCTCCAAGGGCGCCCGCTCCCAGTGGTGGTCTTTCGGAGCGTCACTGCCGGCTCTTCCCGCCCCCGAATCCTCCTTCGACGCCTACGGGGCCGACACGAAGGAGCTTCTTCAACGGCACCAGTCCCACATCGAGACGGTGATCGTCGAGTTCGTGGAGGCCTTCTTTGCCCAGATCGAACAGGATCCCGAACAGAAAAGCCTCCTCCAGGATCAGGACGAGGGAGAGCTCCAGAACATTGCCTCCCTTCAGGCAAAACATCTCCGATTTCTTCTTTCCGGCGACACGACCCGGGACATGATCATCGAGATGGCGCGAAAAACGGGGAAAGCGCATGCCCTGATCGGGGTCAACGGGGCGATGCTCACCCAATCCATGGCCCTTTACCGCCGT
>DAIBSV010000579.1 GCA_027415455.1 Nitrospirota bacterium
CTTCCAGTCGTCAGGTTCTTGACCGTGTTGCACCTGGTCGAGCTGGTACCCTGCCTCTCGCCGTGCTGGAGCGGGAAAAGTTCGCAGGTCGTCGAGGGCATTCCCTCTGAACTTCCCGCCACAGGACCTCTGCGTCTTCGAACTGCCAGGCCCTACCCCCTATGGAAAGCAACGGCAAGCACGTCCACCTGGACGGCTCCCCCGCCGACACCTCCACCGGGTCCATCTTCTGGGGAGAGCCGGGTACCAACGGACAGCACTCCTTCTACCAGTTGATCCATCAGGGGACCCACCTCCTCCACATCGACTTTATCGGCTTCTCGCGGTCCAGGACCCCTGTGAACCCATCACGACATCCTGATGGCCAACATGGTCGCCCAGTCGGAGGCCCTGGCCTTCGGGAAGACGGCCGACGAGGTGCGCGCGGACGGAGTCCCGGAGTTCCAGGTCCCTCACCGGACCTTCGAGGGCAACCGTCCGAGCAAAACCACAGAAGTTCAATGATGGAGGAACTGACTTCCCGGACGCTCGGAGCCCTGATCGCCCTTTACGAACACAGCGTTTTCACTCAGGGGATCCTCTGGGGGATCGA
>DAIBSV010000057.1 GCA_027415455.1 Nitrospirota bacterium
GAAGGGGCGGGGGGGGCCTCAGGAGACTCCGGAGAGGGGGGGCGCCGGGGAGAAGGTTCCGGCTGTGAGAGAAGTCGGGCCAGGAGATCGGGGAGGGGAAGGACCTCCCTCAGATGACAGATCCGTGCGAGGAGAAGCTCAAAGGTGATGGCGGGTTGCGGGGATCGCCTCAGGTCGTCCTCTCCCCGGACAAGGACGGAAAGTACCTGTTCCAGGAAAAAGGCATTGGAGCGGGGGAGGGCGGCGATCCGGGCCGCCGACTCTGGGGTCCATCCATAGCGGGGACCATCGAGCGGGGCCTCTTCGAGAAGACTGTGGAGGATGTCCCGGAACAGTCTGGAGAGATTGCGCACCTGTGCCCGTGGGTCGATGCCGGCTTCGAGGACGGTTCTGGCCGTTCGGAGGGTTGCCGCCAGATCTCCGGACAGTAGGGATGAGAGCAGCGCCTCTTCAAGCGCCTGATCGGTGACGCCGAGCAGTTCGGCCACCCCGGAAGGGGTCATCTCCGTTCCGCCGAGCCGGAGGATCTGGTCGAGGAGAGAGAGCGCATCCCGCAGGCTCCCTTCCGCAGACCGTGCCACCATGGCCACCACGGACGGGTCGAGAGACAGCCCCTCCTTCCCGGCGATCAGGGCCAGGCGCCCGGAGATTTCCGGAAGGGTCAGAAGTCGGAAGCGAAAGTGCTGGCAGCGGGAAAGGACTGTGTCCGGTATCTTGTGGGCCTCGGTTGTGGCGAGAATGAAGACCACATGGGGGGGAGGCTCCTCGAGGGTCTTCAAGAGGGCGTTAAAGGCGGAGGTCGAGAGCATGTGGACCTCGTCGATGATGATGATCCGGGCCCTTCCGGCCAGAGGACTGTAACGAAGTCCTTCGCGAATCGTCCGGACGTCTTCGACGCTTGTGTGGGAGGCACCGTCCATTTCAAGAACGTCGGGAGACCGGCCTTCGGCGATCTCGATGCAGGAGGAACAGGCGAGGCAGGGTGTGGCGGTCGGTCCGGAGTCGCAGTTGATCGCCTTGGCAAGGATCCGGGCGACGGTCGTTTTTCCGACGCCTCGCTCTCCGGAAAAAAGATAGGCCTGGGTCAGAGATCCCGAAGCGAAGCCCTGGGAGAGGGCCTTGACAACGGCGTCCTGGCCGACGAGGTCGGAAAAGGTCTGGGGGCGATAGATACGGGCCAGGGATTTGAACTGGGACATGGGAGCTCCATGCAGAAGGCATTGGCAAAAGATGCAGGAGGCTTCGGGAAAGAAGACCGAAGGGACCCCAGGGGAATCCGGGGCACACGCGATGCACCGCTACCGTTGCTTCCTTCCGGACCTGGCGGGGTTTACGGGATCTCGTTGCCCGGAGCCTGGGGGCCCATCGGTCCGCTCTCGCGAATGCGCCTTGTCAAATGGCGGAGAGAGGGGGATTCGAACCCCCGAGGCACTTCTTAGGCACCTACACGATTTCCAGTCGTGCTCCTTCGGCCGCTCGGACATCTCTCCACTCGAGGCGATCAAATGCAGAACATCCGATAATCATACCGTCAGGGACGATGGAAAACAAGGGGCCCGGAAAGATGGCCAGAATGGAAAATAGAAGATGAGAAACGGGATGGATGGCTTCCGGGCCGGTCCATGGATCAGGGAAGAACGAGGACGCGGTCATTGTCGTGGATCAGGCCAAGGAGACCCTTCGCATCGATTGGAAAGACCCCCGGGCTGGAGCCGGACAGCGAAAAGGTCCGGTCCGGAAGAACCAATGGAGGTGACATTGGGTCGGAAAGGCTGGTCTTCTCCAGGTAGACGAGGGTGGACCCGGGACATTCCTCTTCGAGCGAGCCTATGACTTCCCGGAGCCGGGCATCCGGATTCTGTCGGGTAAGGATGAGCATGTGGTCCGTCCTAAAAGAAGATCGTATGATCGAACCCTGCAATCAGCCGTCCGAGATCCTTCGGGGGCAGGGGCTTCCCGCGGAGAGACTGGGAGGGGGGTGTCGGGAAGGGTTCGTAAAGGATTTCCGTTGCCATGTCGAAAAACATTCCGAGAAAGCGGTGGAGAACCTCTCCGTCCTCAAGGTCGAGAAGATCGTCCGGAGAGGAAAGAAGGAGCGCGTGGGCCTCCCGGAAAAGGTAGACGCTGACGGGTATTTCACCTGCGATGAGGCCGAGCGCCGACCGTATGGCTTCGGCAGGGCGAGGATCAATGGCCGGGTCGGCCTTGATCATGAGCAGGGTCCTGTGTGAAGAAGCCACGGAAATCCTTTCAGGCAAAGGACAGGAAGCGATCGCACCCCTCGATGATCTGGGTCAGCACCACGAGTCCGCAGAAGGTCGTCTTCCCGGGGTCCGGAATTTTACGATTTTGGGCCGCGTAGGCGCAGGTATACACTGACGCCCCCCGGTCGACCAGCTCATGAACCCAGGGTTGTGCCAGAAAGCGGGCGCCTTCGTCGAGAAGGTAAAGGTAGACTTCATCGCCAGAAGCGATGGCCGCGTCGGTGATCATGCGAACGGTCTCGCCGTCATGTCTGTCGGGGTGGGTTGAGAGAAGGATTCCAATTTTCATAGGCACCATTATCATCCCGCAAGGCTTCCCGGCGCAAGAGGAGAAGCATTTCGGTCATGAGGTTCCGGTCCGTTTCCCTTCGGGAAGATCACGACATTGTGCGGATAGGGAAGATCGATTCCCGCCGCCTGGAACTCTCTCGCGATCTTGAAGTTCAAGTCAGAGAGGGTGGTGTGGCGAAGGGTGACATCGTTGATCCAGTAAACGAGTTCGAGGTTGAAGGATGAGGCGCCAAATTCGGTGAACCAGACTGCGGGCGCAGGGTCCGGAAGGATGTCGGGATGGTTCAGGGCCAACCTTCGGAGAATGTCGACCGCCTTGTCGAGGAGTGAGGGATCCATCCCGATTCCGACCTTCAGATGCATGCGGGTCTTGGGATCCCTGTGGCTCCAATTGATGACCTTGTTGGCGATCAGATGCGCGTTGGGAATGATGATGGCGATGTTGTCGCGGCTCATGACGGTCGTTGATCGCCCCTTGATCTCGACGACGGTTCCGAGAACCCCGTCTATCTCGATCAAGTCCCCGATTTGAATGGATTTCTCAAGGAGGATGACCACGAGCCCGATCATGTTTGCGGCGAGATTCTGAAGGCCGATGCCGATCCCGATGCCCAGGACCCCGAGGGTTCCTCCAAGAAACGAAAGACGGACGCCCAGATTGTCCAGGGCAATGACGATGAAAAGGGCGAAAACAAGATTGGCGGCGAAGGTCGACAAAAGACCCATCATGTGGCGCGTCTGGGGGGAGGATTGGGTCTGGGCCCTGGCGGTCAGGGTCCTTTTGAGGAAGAGGCGAAGAAAAAAGCCCAGAAGGACGATGAAGGAAAAATCGATCAGGCCGGCAATGGTGACCGGCGTTTTTCCCAGATGAAATAGAACGAGGTCCCAGCTGGACCTGTCGCGTGGGCTGGAATGTCTGGCCAGTGAGCTGACCACTCCGAGGGAGAAAATGGGAGTCCTCCTTGTGTGAAGGGGTTTTCCGGGGAGACAGGAAGGCCTCCAGGTCAGCCTTCTGTATGATTATCCTGATTCGGGGTCCTCTGGTCCAGACTCAGGTCGGCTTGGGAGGTGTGATCATCGTCATCTTATGATAGAATTCATCCGCAATTGTCTAAAATGAATCTTTAGACCGGAATCCGGGATAGGAGCGTCCATGCTTCGTTATCCAGAGAGCAAGATATCCAGCGCTGAAATCTTCCGCCTCGTTCTTCAACGGATGACGGAACTCGGATTTTCCTTCACTCCGATCCATTACGCCGTTGTTTACGAGTATGTCTCAGGCATCAACCCGGGGCTGTCGGAAGCCCTCGACTCTCTTGTCAAATCCGGAAATCCCCTCTCAGACAAGGATGTGGAAAGCATTTTTCTCAGATTCGTGGCTCCGGAATACATCCTCCCCCTGAACGACCATCGGGACTCTCTCACAAAGGAAATCCAGGAGCTGCTCGAAAAGATATCCCGGTCGACCTTGTCAACCACCCATGAGGCCGAACGCGTTCAGAAGGGAATGGAATCCTATGGCGCTTCACTTGAGGAAAAAGGCATGGACAAGTCCACGCTCGAGTCGCTCGTCGAAGCCGTCCTCAAGGACACTCTTTCCATCAAGGAAAGTTCAGCCAGTCTGAGCTACGACCTCTCGGAAAGCCAGAAGAAAATCGATCTGCTGCAACGGGAGCTTCGGACAGCCCGGGCGGAGGCATTGATCGATCCTTTGACCGCGCTGTTAAACCGAAGAGGGCTCAAGGCGAGCATGGAGGAGCTTTTGTCGGGGTCCCTCCATCTTGGACGGGAGATGGCGGTTTTAATGCTCGACATCGATCACTTCAAGGCAATCAACGATACGCATGGACATATGGTCGGAGACAAGGCGATTGTGGCTGTTTCGCGTATCCTCAAGATGTGTGTCAGGAATCCGGGAGATCTGACGGCGCGTGTCGGAGGGGAGGAGTTCGCACTGATCCTTCCCGGCGCATCCGAGAAGGAAGGATATGGGATGGCGGAGAAAATTCGCAAGTCCATCGAAAAGATCGAGATAACGAATGTGACAAAGCGTCAGAAGATCGGAGTCATGACCATCTCGATCGGTGTTGACGCCGCTCCTTTTGGCCCCGACTGGGAGGCAATGATGGAGCGGGCGGACAAGGCCCTCTATTTGTCAAAGGAGGCTGGAAGAAACAGGACGACGGTCTTTGGTAAGGGAGCCATGGTCTGATCTGTCCGGTATCGCAATGAGTGCCGACACATCCTTTGAGCTTTGAGACGAGGTTGAAAAAGGGGAAAATCTATCATGAATGGCGGAGAGGCAGGGATTTGAACCCTGGGTAGGACTTTTGGTCCTACATCCGCTTAGCAGGCGGACGCCTTCGACCACTCGGCCACCTCTCCAGGGGAAATTATCGGGTGTCTGTCGCCCGGGTCAGACGAAGAAGAATACCCCAATTCGGGATCGGGATTCAACTTTGATGGCATTGACACCTTCCGGACAAATCCCGCTAAGAGTATCGGGATGGCGGAGGGGGTAGGATTCGAACCCACGGAGCTTTCGCTCTACGGTTTTCAAGACCGCCGCCTTCGGCCGCTCGGCCACCCCTCCGACTCTGGAAATTTTAAGATATCCATGAAAAAAAGACAAACCTCAATGAAGAACAGAGGGAGCCCGGACAGGAGATGGGGAGAGCTGTTGGGAGCTGTTGACGAGGGGGGCCCAGGAGTGGGGGTGAGGAGCGGGTTGAACCCACTTGACGGAGATTTCTGGGATTTGTGTGGAGCCATTTCATGTTTGATGAAGGTGATCGATCGACGGATGCCTTCGTCCTTCGGGTCGAGTTTACGGGCCGACTCCTCCATCAGAAGCGCCTCCTGAAGATAGCCTTCATGGGCTAAGGCCAGCCCCAGGATCATGCGCGCTCCCGCATCGGAGGGACTGAGATCGATTGCTTTTTCCTCGGCAAATCGGGCATCCTTCCATTGTCCCAGGGACGCGTAGGCCCATCCGGCCGCCTTCCATGCAGGCTCTCTCTTCGGATCTTTCTGGATGACAGCGTTTTCTTCCTCCAGTTCTCGCCTGAAATGGCCCGTGTTTCCTTCCGCGATACCAAGGCTGATTCGTGCGGTCAGGTTATCGGGGTCGAGAGTCAGGGCTCTCCGTTCCATCTCAATGGCTTTTCTGTTAAGTCCGCTTTTTCCGTAGGCCATGCCTGCCAGAGTGAAAACGATCGTGTAGTCCGGAAAGAGCTTGAAAAGGGGGGTGAGGATGGTCAGCGCCTTTTTCGGATGGTCGGACAGAATCTGTTGCGCGGCCTCCTGAACTTCCTTGCGCAAGAGGGGGGGGTAAGTCGGGTCGTTCAGGGGAAGGGCGAAAAGGGGTTCGCTCGTGGTTGTTAAACTGCTGAAAACCAAAAGGAATAAAGCGAGCCTGCGGACTAAGTGCCCCCAATCTTCCTTTTCATGGATAATGGGTCTTTCAGAAATTGTCATGTCTCCAATTATGGGAAGAGTTTCTTAAAACGGCAAGTGTCAATCTTCAGTTTGGGTGAAGGGAGCCTGTGCACATGAAAATCAATGAGCCGAAGATTGCCGTCGTCACGGGCGCTTCTTCCGGGATCGGGGCCGCCACGGTCAGGGCCCTGTCTGATTGTGGATATCGCGTATATGGGGGGGCACGGCGTCTTGACCGCCTCGAACACCTCTCTCGGGAGACAGGGATGGTGCCGTTAGAGCTTGATGTCCGAAGCACCGAATCTGTTTCCACCTTTGCATCAAGGCTTCCCGGGACACTTCATGTTCTGGTCAATAACGCGGGAGGAGCCCTGGGGCTCGACCCCGTTCTCCAATGGGACGAAGCGGGATGGCTCGAAATGTATCAAAGCAATGTCCTTGGAACGGTCCGGATGGTCCGGGCCGTTTTTCCAGGGCTTCGCCGAAGCGGCCTGGGACACCTCGTCAATATCGGTTCCGTTGCCGCGATTGAAACCTATCTCGGGGGAGCGGGGTATACGGCCGCAAAACATGCACTCCGGGCCGTCACGGAGACGATGCGCATCGAATGGCTCGGTGAGCCGGTCCGTATCACGGAAATCGACCCTGGACTTGTCGAAACAGAATTTTCCCTCGTTCGGTTTCAAGGCGATGCCGAAAGAGCAAAAAAGGTGTATGAAGGAATGACGCCCCTTTCCGCGGAAGATGTGGCGGAAGCTGTCGTCTGGGCCGTCACCCGCCCCCCTCACGTGAACGTGGACACCATTCTTCTCCGGCCCCTCGACCAGGCCCGGGTCGACCGGGTTTACAGAAGACAACCGCCTCCATGACACCCCGGGATGTTTTCTGGATGAAGGAGGCGCTCCTGCGTGCGCGAAATGCCATGGATGAAGGGGACGTTCCCGTCGGAGCGATCCTTCTGCTGGGAGAGACAATCATCGGAGAAGGGTGGAACAGGGGGAGGGCAACGAATGATCCCACCGCACATGCGGAGATGCTCGCTATCCGGTCGGCGGCTTCGCGACTCGGCAACTACCGGCTGGCAGGGGCGTCCCTCTATGTCACCCTTGAGCCTTGTTTCATGTGTTTCGGCGCCATGCTCGAAGGGAGAATATCAAGGCTTGTCTTTGGGGCGAGAGAACCTCGGCGTGGGGTGGCGGGGTCGATCTACGATCTTCACAACGACCCCCGGCTTCACCACAGGATTGAGGTTGTGTCCGGGGTGCTCGAAGAGGAGTCACGGAGTCTTTTGCAGAATTTTTTCGAAAAAAAAAGGGAAGGAGAATATCCGGAAACTGTTTAGATTTTCCGAATCTCTCCTTCCCGCAGTGGAATGGGCGGTTCAATCTAGAATCCGCCGAGGCCACCTTTCAGGGCATGGTCGATCTTTTCAAAGACGGCCATGAGAAGAAAGGGAAACGCGGCAAGAATCACAAAGGTGAGGTTTTTTGCACCACTCATTTTTTTCTCCTCTTGATTTAAAAGATGATGAAGGATCCTTAGGGAAGAAGAAAATGATTCCCCTCGGAATTTTTTATTAATCAAGATCCGTGCCAATGCTTTTCTTAGCGAAGGATGTTTTTTTTATCTTGCAGAGGAAGGGATTTATGCGGAAGGAGAGTTTCGAGGCGCATGCGCAAGGGGAAACAACGTTTCCGGCTTGTGACATTTGATGGAAACCACGGTGGAAAAGGGTTTCAGGAGGGAAACGTCTTGCGGCGGTCCAGATTGTACTTCTTCATCTTCCGCCAGAGGGTGATCCGGCTCATCGAGAGTGAGTGTGCGGCGTCGGAAACCCTTCCCCGATGCTGGAGAAGGACTCTCTGGATCATATCTTTCTCGACGGCTGCTATGGCTTCTTCGACATTTTTCGACCCCCGTGATCCGATGGTCTCGTTGGTAAAAGGACGGTCCAGTTCCTTTTTGAACAGGATCTCCTTGACCGGGTCGGGGATATTGTCCACTGTGACTGTCTGATCAATTGTCAAGCTCAGGCACAGGTCAACCAGATGTTTGAGCTCGCGTATGTTGCCTGGATAGGGGTAGTCGCAAAATCTCTCGACCAGGTCCGGCGAGAAGTCCGGGGCTTTTCGTCTGTGGCGGGCAGACCAGTTGCCCCGGAAGGTATGGATGAGAAGCGGAATCTCTTCCTGGCGATCCCTGAGAGGAGGAAGAAGGATGGTCATGCCACGAAGGCGGTAGAAAAGATCCTCCCTCAGTCGGCCTGAAGAGAGAAGGTCTTCCGGGCTGACATTGGTGGCGGCAAGGATACGGACATCTATGGCATGTTTTTTTGTCTGTCCGATTCGTTCGACGATCCCGGTTTCCAGAAAACGAAGAAGCTTGGCTTGAACAGAAAGGGGGATATTCTCAAGTTCATCAAGCAGAAGTGTCCCTCCGTCTGCCTGGAGGAGTTTGCCGGTATAATCGGATGTTGCGCCGGTAAAAGCCCCCCGTGTATGTCCAAAAAGGGCATCGTCGACAAGGGATTCGGGAACGACGGAGAGATCGAGCACGACAAACGGATTGTTTCTGCGCGGACTCAGTTCATGGATGCGCTGGGCGAGAACCTCTTTGCCTGTCCCCGTTTCACCGACAAGGAGAATGGGGATTGTCGTTTCGGCAATGCGGGCGAGAGTCGGGGCGAGGGTCGAGTGCCATGATCCTCTGGATTCGAACTGGTCCTGTCTCGAAGGCGGGGCGGACTCTTCGGAAGACGAGATCTGCTTCAATAGCCCTACGGTCTTACCACCTGAATCCAGGAGGGAATTCCTGATGTTGAACTCTCCCTGGACCTCCTTGAGGCAGGCTGCACCAAAAGGAGTTGTGTCCCCCTTGACCAGAGCAATATCCTCAATGCATTCGGCCGAACAGACCTTTCCTCTGAGTCCGCGGGCACAAGCCATTCCTTCGATTTCCGGGACATTCTTGAAGAGAAGCTTCCTTGCCGCATCGGACACCCACTGTATCCTGTAGTCCGTTCCGATCAGAAGGAATGCAGAGTTCGTGGAGTCTGCGATATGGCTGGAAAGGAGTCGGTAAAGGGCATCCTGCTTGGTGGACAATGTCGGCTCCGAAGAGATGATGAGCGCCTTCAGGCCCCCGGGATGGGAATTGGCGGAGAGAGAGGGATTTGAACCCCCGCTGGGGTTCCCCCCAGAGTTGATTTCGAGTCAACCGCCTTCAGCCTCTCGGCCATCTCTCCACATGAAAATTTCGTTTGATTGGTAAAAATCTACCAGAATGCACGGTAAAATTCAAGATAAAGAGGCGTCTGTGCCGTGATGGGAAAGGGGGATTCGGGGGGGGTATCATTTTTCGGTTTCCGTCTCGGACTGTCATGGATGCAATCGGAGGGAGGAATCTGTTAAAATCGCGGAAACGGTTTTGTTGCGATGAAGGGCTTCTTCTTGTCACGCCTTCATGTATCCCCGGTGTATCGTTCCAATGGGAGCGAGAGTGGCGAAAGGATCCTATGGAAAGTTTTGAGAAAGTCCGGGAAATTCTTCAGCAGCAAAAGAAAGAGATTATTTCCGGGGCGGAAAAGGTTCTTCAGTCAACGGTAGAGAAGGGGATACAGCTTTTCCCTGACCCGTCGGACCTTGCTTCGCTCGAGGAGTCCCAAGGTTTTTCCTATCGCCTGAAAGAGCGAGAAAAGAAATTGCTCAGGAAGATCGACGAGGCGCTGGAAAGAATCGAGACCGGTTCTTTCGGTGTCTGCGAAAGGTGCGGAGAAGAGATTGAGGAAAAACGCCTGCTTGCCAGGCCGGTAACAACTTTCTGCATTTCCTGCAAAACCTTGCTTGAAGAAGAGGAACGAGCCGAAAAGATCAGACGGTGAGATCGATGGTTCTCGTCCTGGGGGCCGGAGGGGGTCTGGGGAGAGCTCTTGTACGCTTTTTCCTGCTTCAAGGCATTTCGGTTGCCTGCGTGACCCATTCCCAGGAAAGCCTGGACTCCTTGAAGGATGAGTTCACCTCCTTCAATTCGCTCTTTTCCTCGACCGAATCCTTTGATTACTGTGACAGAACTCTTTCCGAGGCGTATGTCAGACGACTCGCATCGGGAAATGACGGCAACAACTTTCCGTGTCTTGCCATATACAGCGCAGGGTATCTCTCCGGGCGCCAAGGCCTTGTCGAGACTCCTATCAATGAGTCGGACCGGGAGATCGATGTGAATTTTCGAGCTCCGCTCTTCTGGTCGACGCTGCTTTCACGCCATTTTGTCGAACTCGGAAGAGGGGGCCATCTGTTCATTTCTTCGGGGGTGGCCTCCAACCCCCGTCCTTCGTGGGGTGCCTATGGAATTGCCAAGGCCGGGGTGGAGGCCCTTGCCTCCCAGCTCTCCCTGGACCTGCCAGATCCTCTTTTCAGCCTTTCGCTCAACCCGGGTGGGATGTCCACGAAAATGCGACAAATCGCCTATCCTGAAGAAGACCGCAAGACCCTGCCCTCTCCCGGGGAGACCGGGACCAGAATAGGGCGATTTTGCCTAGAGCTCATGAAAGGGCGAGGCAGGGAATACAACGGCAACAAACTGGGGCTGGGGGATATCGGATGAGGTCGGTTCTTCTTTCTGGCGGGAAAAATATCGAATCGCTGATTCTCCATGACCAACCCGTTCCAGTTCCTTCACGGGGCGAGGTCAGGGTCCGGATGCTTGCACACACCCTCAATCATATCGATCTTTGGGTCCTCTCCGGCTCACCGGCCTATTCGGTCAGCCTGCCTCATGTGATGGGATCAGAAGGGGTTGGAGTGGTCGATGCCATCGGTGAGGGGGTCGGGCCCGAGTTTTCTCTTGAAGTAGGCGCCTCTGTCGCCCTGTCTCCAGGCCAGGGATGTCTGGTGTGCGAGCTTTGTCGGAGCGGTCTGGAATCTCTTTGTCCCTCTTACCGGGTTCTTGGAGGACATCTCCCGGGAGTGTTTTCCGAGTATGTCTGCCTGCCGGCCTCCCGGCTTCTGCCGGTTCCCCCGTCGGTCGATCCGCTCAAGGCTTCGGCCATCACCCTGGCCGGGGCGACTGCCCATCAGGGGCTTGTGGTAAGAGGAGGGGCTCGCCCCGGAGAACGTTGGCTGGTCGTAGGGGCGAGCGGAGGGGTTGGACATCTCGCCTGTTTGCTGGGCAGCGTACTCCGGCTGGAAATTTTTGGCACCTATGGGCCAGAGAAAAAAAAGGAGATTCTGACCCGTTCCATGAATATACCCCTGGTCTCCCATGATGCTCCGGGGTGGCCCGATCAGGTGCTGAAACTTTCAGGCAAGCCTTTTGACGGGGTTCTTGATACCGTCGGAGGTGCGACCATCCCCAAAATTCTCCCCCTTCTCCGAAAAGGGGGGAGAGCGGTCATTGTCGGAGAAACGACCGGTTCGCCGACCCAGTTTCCGACCAGGGAACTTTTTGGGCGTCAGCTGTCCCTTCACGGAGTCTATCTCGCACACCGGTCCGATATTCTGGCCATGCTCGGGTGGGTGGCCAGCGGGAATATCCGTCCCATTGTCAATGATGTCGGACCTCTCTCATCGATACTCCCGCTTCAGGGGGGCCTACCGTCG
>DAIBSV010000580.1 GCA_027415455.1 Nitrospirota bacterium
AAGCAAGTTATGCTACCATTACAACCCCCTTGCGTGGCAGGTTCCACTTGTTGGAAAGACGTCCTCTGGAACGGCTTTCTCATGGGTTCGGAGCAAAACACGGAGCAATGAACGACGGTGTGACAGACTGATATCCGCGGATCGTGGTACCGCCGCATTTCAATGGGTCGTCGTGGAGCGCCTCTCTCTGAATTCGAGGATTTTCCCTTTGAGGGATGCCTCACAGTTTTATCGAGGGTTCTCCAACCGGCTCTCGTGTTCTGCTCCCAGCCCAGGGGCTCGCGATTCCTGAGGGAAGGTATTCCTCCGGTGGAACGTCCTTCTCTTTTACGGTTTCGGTCGACGAATCATTTCATTACTTGATACGAATCTATCCTGCCTTGACCCTCTCTTCAGACACGGCCGGGATCTCCACCGGTCGGCCCATCATGTGGCAGCCGATGGCCCAGATGAAGCCGGAGAGTTCCCGGGCAATAGCCGTCGCCACGACGGTCTTCCGTTTTCCCCCATTGTTGAGATGGCGGTAGCGATGGGAGAGGCGCTTCTGGGCTTCCCAGGAAATGGCACAGATATCGGGCGTCAGCCCCTTCTG
>DAIBSV010000581.1 GCA_027415455.1 Nitrospirota bacterium
CGAAGCCCTCACCGGAACCCATAGACACCAGGCCGACAAACCAAGATTCAACAACACCACCCCCTACGGGGGTGGTGTTGTCGAATCCCGGAATCCGAGATACGGGGTTTGATTCGCCCATTAATTCGGCAATTAATTCGCCCCCCGAACCGCGCCGAGGGGAGCCCGCGATAGCGGTCTCTCCGAAGGCATCAGGAGAACCCCCGAGCGCGGGCGGAGGAGCCCTCCGAGGCCCCCTGGAGGGCTCCGAGGCCGCCTCACCCACCGCGCAGAGGCCCCGCGGTCCCCGGGACGGCTCCGAGCCCGTCCCGCCCGTTCCGAGCCTGCCGGAGCGCCACGCGGGCCGTCCTCGACTCTACAACTTCGACCGTGGCGAGGCTCGGTGGCTCAAGTCGCTCGGGTTCACGGTCGCGGAGATCGTGCGCATGCTCGGCCTCCCGGATACGGAGTCGGCCCGCGCGCTCGTGCGCGCGGCGGTGCGGGACGGATGAACGGCCACCGTCGCCACGCGGCCGCGCGCGCCGCGCTGGTGCGCGATCTCGAGCTCGACGGGAGCCTGGTAGTCCGCACCACGGGTCCGTCTCACGTGG
>DAIBSV010000582.1 GCA_027415455.1 Nitrospirota bacterium
TTGACTCGAAATCAACTCTGGGGGGAACCCCAGCGGGGGTTCAAATCCCTCTCTCTCCGCCAATTCCTTCCCCGGTATTCGGCAGGTCCTGATTCGGAGAGGTGGGGAGAGGATTCTGAGGGAATGACCTGCTTCAAGAGTCCGAAGGTTTCCCCTTCCGATTCCAGAAGACAGTTTCTGATACTGAGATCCCCGAAGGCCTCCTTGAGACAGGAGGGTCCGAAGGGAGCCCCCTCTCCGGGGGGCTGGCCGGCAACAGTCATGCATTCTGCCGAGCAAACCTTTCCTTGAAGTCCCTGGGCGCAGGCAATCCCCTCGATCTCCGACTCTCTTCTGAAAAGAAGTTTTCGGGCGGGATCAGAAACCCATTGGATTCTGTAGTCGGTTCCGATCAGCAGAAAGGCCGAGTTGGTAAACTCCGCGATTTGGCTGGACAGAAGTCTGTAAAGGGTGTCCTGTTTGCTGGACAATGTTGGCTCCTGGGCTGTGAGCGCCTGCAGGCCCTTGGGAAGGAATTGGCGGAGAGAGAGGGATTTGAACCCCCGCTGGGGTTCCCCCCAGAGTTGATTTCGAGTCAACCGCCTTCAG
>DAIBSV010000583.1 GCA_027415455.1 Nitrospirota bacterium
GTGAGCCCGAGCGCGAACCCCACCGACGCAGGGGTGGCCGTCACGTTCACGGCGACTGCTACCGGCGGCACGTCTCCGTACACCTACGCCTGGAAGGAGGGCAGCACCTCCGAGTGCGGTACGACCTCGACCTGTGCGCTCGATATGTCCTCGAGCGGGTCCGCGACGATCACCGTCACCGTCACCGACTCAGTAGGCAACACCTACTCGACCTCCCTCACGGAGACGGTAGAGGCCGACCCGACGGTCACGATCACAAGCTCCCAGAATCCCACGGACGTGGGCGACAGCCCCACCTTCACCGCCGCCGTCTCCAACGGGGTCAGTCCGTACACCTACGCCTGGACCGTCAACGGGGCTACTCAGTCCTCCACCACGAGCGGGATGTCGTACACTTTCCCGTCGTCCGGGAGCTACACGGTCGAGGTCAAGGTCACGGACTCGGTGAGCGTCTCCACGACGTACTCCCTCACGGAGACCGTCAACGCGGACCCATCCGTGACCGTGAGCCCGAGCGCGAACCCCACCGACGCAGGGGTGGCCGTCACGTTCACGGCGACTGCTACCGGCGGCACGTCTCC
>DAIBSV010000584.1 GCA_027415455.1 Nitrospirota bacterium
GGAAATAATGGGTGTTGAGTCGCCGGGGAAGCCCGGACGGCGGCCCGCCCCGGAACCACAATCGATCTGATCGGGGTGAAGTGATGGGGACGCTGACCGACTACTACGTTCCGGTCGCCGCCTGGGTCAAGGACCGGCTATTGGCGGGAACGCTGGACTCTCCGATCGAGGTCGAAGCCGAGATCGCCTCCCGGATCGAGAGGGCCCGCCGGGCGGCCCGAGAGAACGGCATCGACGAGAAGATCTTCGAGGCCGGCCTCTTCCCCGTCGTCGCCTGGATCGACGAAAGCCTCATGTGCTCCGACTGGGCCGGGGCGAAGGAATGGAGATCGATGCTTCTTCAGAAGGCTCATTTCAATATCGTCAACGGGGGAGTCGAATTCTTCCGGAGACTTTCCGCCCTGGGGCCCGAACCGGCCGATCGCGAAATCCTGGCCGTCTATTACATGGCGCTCCATCTCGGCTTCCAGGGCCAATACGGGATGAAGGGAGGAGATCAATCCGCCATCCAGGTTCGCCAGCGCCTGCAGATTCTCCTGGAGCCGGCCCGCCTCTCCGAGGGAGAGGCGCTTTTTCCCG
>DAIBSV010000585.1 GCA_027415455.1 Nitrospirota bacterium
GGTTTTCCAGGAGAAATTCGTGAAATTTGTTAAAAGAATATCATTTAGTTACGATATTTTACGCCATGTTTCTTGAGAGCTATTCGATTCAACAAAACCACCTCAAAAGAAAAAAGTTAATGGAAGGAAAGTTTGACAGCTTGATTGCGCAATAGAAACACTTGAGGGAAAATCGAAGTTAAATTTAAGTGTCCGTTCAGGTGTCCGTTCAGGGTCAAAAATGGTCACAATCATTCATATTCAAACAATTTGAAAAATATCTCCTAACATTCTTTCCTATAATAATAAATCATACTCATTAACTCTCCATCACACATAGTCAAAATCACTATTATGTCCCTTGCCAAGGCGAGGGTCGCGGGTTCGAATCCCGTTTCCCGCTCCATATTTTAAGCCATTTACAAAAATATCCACCGTCGAAAATTAAATTTTTTGGACAAAAATGGGACAATTCCTCTGGATCTTCTTTTCAAATCTCCGGAGGAATGTTATGGCGACTTTTTTTAACACGACAGCGCAATATTGAGGGTATAAACAAACTCTTTTTCCTCTGATAAAGTGGGGACAAACCTCTCTTGC
>DAIBSV010000586.1 GCA_027415455.1 Nitrospirota bacterium
AATCGACCCATTGCCCCTCCTTCAGTCGATGTTTTCTCAAAACTCCCTCCCGGGTCATGCCGATCTTTTCGAGAACACGGGCGGACCCCCGATTTTCCGTAAAACACAGGCCCGTCATCCGGTGAAGTCCAAGACAGGTAAATCCGAAAGAGAGAAGCGCCCGGGAGGGAGTTTTGAGAAAACATCGACTGAAGGAGGGGCAATGGGTCGATTCTTGTCTGTATTCGATCCTGGACTCGGAGTGGCAAGCCCTTCGAGAAAAGGGAACCGGGACAATCGCGGAGTAATGAGATCGTGATGGACGACAGGACGATTCTGAGACAACCTGTAGCGCTTTCGGGAATCGAGGACGACACCCGGATGCTCGGGTTCGGGATGGGAGGGGAGCGAATGGTCGGGTCTCTTCTCAGAACCCTCGCCAAATCGAAAGGCAAAGGCCGCTTCCTGGAGCTGGGGACCTGTACGGGACTCTCCACGGCATGGATCCTTGACGGCATGAGCCCGGACTTGACTCTGGTCACCCTGGACAACGACCGGACAGTTCTTGATGTCGCAGAAAGGCATCTCGGGAATGATCCC
>DAIBSV010000587.1 GCA_027415455.1 Nitrospirota bacterium
ATGGCCCGAGGATCCCGAAACGATGTCGAATCCCTTCTCGATCGCTTCGAGGAGGAGCTTCTCCTGGCCCAGGGAAAATCGCAGAACACTGCCCAGGCCTATCTCTCCGACCTCCGCTCCTTTGCCCGCCATCTTGCGCCATCGGGAAAGACCCTTCTGACCTTCGATCCGGAGGATCTCCCCCTTTATTTCTCTTCGAAACCGGATCTTTCCGCCCGTTCCCGCTCCCGCGTCCTCTCCTCGCTCCGGACCTGGTCGCGATTCCTCGAGGTGGAAGGAGTCCGGAAGGACCCCACCGAGGAGCTCTCCTCCCCCAAGATCCCCCGGACCCTTCCCAAGGTCCTGAGCCAGGAGGAGATCGCCCGGCTTCTTTCGGCTCCGGAGGAAAAGCGGCCCGAAGGGGTCCGGGACCGGGCCATCCTGGCCTTCTTCTATGCCTCGGGGCTCCGCGTCTCCGAGGTGGCCTCCTTCCCCATTGAGCGGCTGAATCTCGAATCAGGAGCCCTCGTCGTCACGGGAAAGGGGGCCAAGGAGCGGATCTCCTTTCTCGACAGGAATTCCCTCGATCTCGTGC
>DAIBSV010000588.1 GCA_027415455.1 Nitrospirota bacterium
GCGGCGATCTGGAGCTTGAGTGCGTCGACACTGGCGAAAGAGCGCTCTCCGCGGATCCTGTGGTAAAAGAGCACCCGATGCCACTCCCCGTAAGCGACCCTGTCAAAGTCAAAAAGATGGGATTCTACGACAGGGCGGTGGGTTCCGAATGTGGGCTTCGTCCCGATATAGGTGGCTCCGTCGTAGGTCTTTCCGGCGATCTGGGTCCTTGTGGCATAGACCCCCGGAGGGGGAATGAGGCGATGATCGGGAGGAATCAGGTTCAATGTGGGAAATCCGAGGAGACGACCCCGTTTTTCCCCCTCCGAGACGGGCCCCGAAATTTCAATGGGACGGGTGAGGAGCCTGTTTGCCTCTTCGATCTCCCCGTGATCGACGGCTTTCCGGATCCTCGAGCTCGACACGCGGACTCCTTGTTCCTCGTAAGGAGGGATGGAGGAGACCTCCGCTCCCAAAGGGGACAGGATTCTCCAGAGATCCTCGATGGAGCCGGACCTCCCGTGGCCGAACCGGAATCCCTCTCCGACAATCAGTGAGGAGGGATGAAAAAGATCCCACAGGACAGACAGGG
>DAIBSV010000589.1 GCA_027415455.1 Nitrospirota bacterium
TGGGTAATATGACGATCATACATGGTTGAAATATATCCACTTCGTGGATAATTTTCAACCACATCTGGGTGCACGTCAGATTTTTTGGAGGGTATGAGTGGGGAGGATTGCCATTCTTTTCTTATTGTATGTAATGCAATATTGAAGGATGTGACCAATGCCTATGGAGAACACTCTTCAGGATCTGGTGCAGAAACGCGATCGGCTGAAACAGGCTCTGATGCAAATCGAGGAGATGCGGCAAGGATCTCTGTCGGCAAGCTACCGGAAATGCGGGAAGCCCACCTGCCACTGCGCTCGGGAAGGAGATCCGGGACATGGTCCCTTCTATGTGCTGACGAGAAAGGATGCCTCCCAGAAAACGGTTGGACGGGCCATTCCCGTCCGCTTTGTCGAGGTGACCCGGGAAGGATTCAATCCGATGGACCGGGACGTGGTGGACCGGATCCGCGCATCGGGAAAGCCCGCCGTCTTCGCCGTCAACAAAAGCGACTCCCCGACCCGCGAATCGATTCTTCTGGCCGACTTTTACAAATACGGCGTCGAACCACTCCAGCCGATCTCCGC
>DAIBSV010000058.1 GCA_027415455.1 Nitrospirota bacterium
CCCACACGATCTCGACCGGACCGAAAGGGTCGGTCGCCCAGGTTTAGGACTGCCCAGACCGTCGTGTGGTTAAGGCGCTCCTATGGCCAGGTCAAGCAGGAAGGGCCGGCCCGAGTTCCGGGCAAGTCACCGCTTCAAGTCGGTCTTCGCGATGAAGGTGAGCACGCGTTGCATCAGTAGGGCGGCCGCCTTGGGATCGTAGTCGGAAAGGTTGCTGTCCGCGAACAGATCACGGTCGCCGGGATAGAGAAAGAGTGCGCTCTCCTTCACGATGCTGACCAGTCTTCGGGCCGCGTCAAGGTCTCCTTCCTGCACCCACTTGTCTCCTTCCATCATGTACAATGACTGGAAGAGTGGAGATTCTCTGGGGATCGTCTGTGCGATGGCCGCTTTGGTTGACTGGCTGGGTGGAGCACTTTATGTCACCGTGGCGGGTTTCGTTTGGCTAACGGGAGTGTGGATTTCTATGGTTGCGGCTGGCGGCGGCATATGGGAGAAGGCGTGGGAGGGCATCCCGTATGCCATCGGAGCAAACGAGGGTTCATGGTGAGCAACTCTGAGCGCGACCCTGTCAGCGTGGCGGCGTACATCTTTGGGGGGGCCGGCGCCGTCGCGATGGTCTATGGGATGTGGGTAGCCCATGACGTGGTCACTGCCGTCAGTGGCGGAGTATTGGTACTATCCATCGCGATAGTGCTCATGGCCAAAAGGATAAGCCGGCTGGAAGAAAGGCTAGCAGTGAGGACGGCTCCATAGGGGCCCCTCCCATGCTGCCTCGGGTTTGTACACAGTGTGAGTTCGGGACACTTTTTTCGTCTACTCCCGGGCCTGCGAGCTACTCTCAGGGAGGTCCCGGGGTAGTTCCTGCCCCCTATTCTTCCAGTGGCGGTGGAGGTGGGGGTGGATACGCGGGCCCTCTACGAGTCGAGCAGTGGGGATCAGTCGACGCGCGTGCGATGCGCTACGTCATAGTCGCGGCGATCCTCAGTGCCATCTCGTACCCCGTCGGCATAGCTCTTACGATTGCCCTCGGCGGAACACTCACCTACGCGATCACGGGCCTGACGGGCTACATCGGACTAGGCGCCGGCGACCTCATCGCGCTCTTGGTCGTCTCAGGAGTCTTCACGGCGACCTCATTCGCGCTGTACGGCCGCGCCTTCCAGACCCTCACGCCGAAGGACCAGGGTCTGCGGACCCCGTCGGTCCTGGCGTGGGTCGCGATTGTCGGGGGAGTGATTCTGCTCACGGGCGATGGTATTCAAGATTGGTCCGTCCACGACACAGGGCTGGTAGTGCCGGCGGAGATCACCCTTGGCATCGGCGCGTTGATCTTCGTGGTCGGAGTGTTGGTGGGAATCTGGCTTGGCCTTTGGAGGCTGGGATCGCGCTACGGCCGCGTCCTGTTCAAGGTCGGGATGGTGCTCACGATCGTCCCCTTCGTTGGGGGCATCCTCATCCTCGTTGCCGCGTGGGAGGTCCGTAAGCTCGCATCGAGGGGCGGTCCTCCCAGCGCCTGGCCCGTCGGATAGCGGAGCCGACGACGGGGTTCTTCGACGTCTGAGGAGGCAGGCGCTACGCTCCGACGCCGCCAGTGACATGATGGTCTGGGTCCGAGGGATTACTGACGATGCGGGAAATCGCCTCCGGGGAGTCGCTCGGAACGATCAGAACGTTATCGAAGCGAAGCGGGCCGAAGGGGCTGGCCCCGGCGCAGGGATTCACGTCTCCGGATGCCGTCGAGTTCCAAGGAGCTCGATTCAGGTTCAATTCGGAAGAGAGCGCATCGAACGTCAGAATCGTCAGGGCCGAAACCGCGGCGCACACTGAGGGTCTTGCCACTGGACGCGTTGGGTACAAGCCCCATCGACCCGTGCGCGAGAATCCGTCCTTTTATACACGTGAAGCCAGTTGATAGACATGGCCAAGCCTCGACTTCCGGCATTCGGCTCCCGACGGCGGATCGCTTGGGCAACCGTTGTCTCCGTGACAGTCGCCGTCGTGGTTATCGTCGGACTGGTTCAGCCATCCGCAATCTGGCCGTTCTTCCGAAGTCCTTCTGCAGCACCAGCTGATTCGATACAGGTGTCCGTTGTCACCCCAGGTGGCCAACCGGTGTCCGGCGCGTCGGTACAAGGGATGATGGTGGCCCCGGGCCAAGGACTCCAAACGGTGTTCTCCGGCCTCACCGGCTCTGCCGGAAGTGTCCTCTTCACGAGTCCGCCCGCACTCCTAGCTCTCTCCGAGTCGTGGGTTGGCGTATTAGGGTTGAGCACTCTCAAGTACACCAGCCCCAATCTCGTCGTGATCGCGACGTTAACGACTCCTAACGGGACCTATTTCACCGTGACCTCACCGGAATGGACCGTCCCGGCGATCTTGGCGGGCCAGTCCGCATCCGCAACTGCGGTCCTGAACCTGAGCGCACCACCTCAGTTCGCCGGTGCTGCGAGCTCCATCGGGGAGGTCAGCCTGCCGTTCGACCATCCGTTATTGTGCTCGAGATGGGTGGTGGACCAGTCCAACTGGTATCCGGATTCCTCGAGCGTGAGCTGGATCAACATCAACGCGGTAACCGTCGATAGGAACTACTCGTCCGCCAACGCCTACGCCTTGATCACGTCCACTATCTACTCGGCGTCGTCGGCCAGCTTCTACATCGGCCTCGCCTACGGCGTCAACCTGCCCCAGGGCGGGTCGGCGACGTTTGAGGGACCTTCGGCGTCGCTCTGGTCGACAAGCGCGAGCGCATCTATGATTCGTGGAGCCGATGTACCGTCGCCGGGAGTTTACACGATCGTGATCCAGGGCCAAGCCTTGGGCCAGCTGCTTCAGTTGTATCAGTGGCAGTCGTACACCTACTGTGATGGCCCGGCCCCTAGTGGAGCGGGCACCGACCAGTACCAATACCAAGTCGGCCTACTCAACATCTCCGTCAGCAACGGGGCGATTGTGAGCGACGCTCTGCCCGTGCTCGCTCCTTGGGAGTCCCAGATCAACCAGTCGTTTCCGTTAACCGGAGTCCTGACCGCTTCCGGCACCGGATCCTCTCCCGACTCCCCCTACTACGATTTCCAGAGTTCGCAACTGGTCGATACCTACCTCAGTCAAACCAGCTGGGTCAATGTCGCGGTCGATATCGGGGCCATGCTCGCTTGGGCGGCATCGCCAGTGGATTTCGGCTCGACCATCCCCCTGGCGGTGGGACTCATGCTCGTCGCCGGTTATACGTCGTCTACCGTGTCTTACACCAATTCTGGGATTCAATACGACGCCCCGGTGGGATACACGGTCCATGTTGACTTCAGTGTCGGCACCGTGGATTACACGCTGGCCAACGGGAACAGCGGGGTTGTTCCGTTGATGAACTCCGAGGTCTTCGATTAGCCTGCGCGTAGCCATTCAGGTTTCTGAACTGCCCGAGGGACTTGGTTCCCGTGGAGCGTAAGATCTTTCCGGCCCACCAATCCCTCGCGAAGCGAGGGCAACGTGAGCTTCCTGGCGCTCGAGATTACGCTTGAGGATCATGCCAAGGGGAAGGTGCACCTAGCCCGCACGACGTTCCGGTCAGGCCTAAACCTGACCGAGCGACCCTTTCGAACCGGTCAAGATACTGTGGCTTCCGGTCCGCCCGGGCGTCGTGCGACCGCGAGGAAACGGTGTGCCTCCAAGCTCCAGCGTCCGTGCTGCTGGATCATGCGGTGGATACCTTCGAGCACCGGTCGGAAGCGGGCCACCGAGAAGCCGGGCACCTCCCAAGGAGCCGCGCGAAGAAAGTATACGACCGCCCCGACGTCGAGGAAGGCCTCGCTCCAGGAAGCTTCCCGAAGCGTTCGGACCTCGAGGCCGGCCGCCGCGATCTCCTGACCGAACTCGGACAAGCTACCGAGGTGGTTGTGGGCCGGCTCGGAGGCAACTCCGAACCAGCGGTCAAGACTCTCGTAGTTCCGGGGCCCGATCTGTTGCGTCACGAAGGTACCCCCGGGTCTCAGGACCCGGGCGACCTCAGCGGCGTCGAAAGCTTCGTGCCTCGCAAGCACGAGATCCACAGATCTCTCGGCAAGGTCGATGTGCTGATCTTCTCGGATCGGCAGGACTCGGACACCGAGCGGGTTCAGCCGAGCTCTAGCGACCTCGAGGTTGGGCGGGTAGCCCTCGGTCGCCACCACCATGGACGGGAGCGGGGAAAGCGACATCAGAAACTCCCCCCCGCCCGTACCCAAGTCGAGGAGCGTGGAGGCGGGTTCGAGATGCGCCGTGACGATGGCCCGAAGGTCCCATGGGGGCTCTCCCCGTTGCCATCGGCGCCCCAGGACCGTGAAGTCCCATCCCGCGATCGGGAGCGACTCGGCGTCGGCGAGGAGTTGGTCCAGCTCATTCATGAGAGAGGGAGAGAATGATCCAGGCTCGGCGGGCGTCTTAACTGATGCCATCGTGTCTCCTTTGGTTCAATACCCCGGGCCGATGCTCAGACGAAACGCGTGAGATCAGACACAAGAAAGGGAAAAGGCGCCACGAATCCCTCGGGTCAGTGGACCTCTCCCCCGGTGAGGCGTTGGATCGAATGGAAGGCGGAACCGAAGGAGTCACCCCCGTTGCCGAGACGGCGGCAGCTTGGGAATCGACTTTCCGCTCCGCGCTCGACCGGTTGGCGGCGTCCTCCGTTTCGGGCCATCTTCGCGCCTTGATTCGCACCGACGCGAGTCATGTCATGTACCGAGTTCCTGCGTCACTTCTTCTTCAACTTCCTACGGAGAGCCGCGTACCCGAATCGCTCTCGCTCTTCGCCTCGCAGTACCTGATTCTGCTCGAGGCAGGGACCGTCGACCTGATCATCGAGGATATTCGAGTCGGTCCCAACGTCCTCAGTCCCGTTTCGACCGTGCAAGGCCTGCTCCTGCCGTCGATCGTCCGCGGGAAGGACTCTTCGGGAACCCCTCGAGAGCTACGAGCGGCCCTGTTCGTTCCCGGATTCGTGGCCCTCCCTGCCCATGTTTCGAAGGTGGAAGGGGCTGCGGAAGTGGCGGTCTACTTTGGACCATCGGCCATCGTCTGTGCCCTGTACGACGCGCCAGGGGACGCTGTCCTTCTGGACGTCGTGCGCTGATTCTTAGCGGGTCGGGCCCTCCATCGACGAGGACGCATGTAGACGACGCCAAGACTGGGCAATCGCTCCTTCCCTCGCCCCAGCTATAGTCCAATGGAGGATTCATCGGGCGGAACCTACATAACCGGGATGATCGAAAGGTACCGGTTACCGCAAGATGGACTACCTTTGGGTGACCGAGCCGACGCGCTTCACGGAGACCCGAGAGCCGCGGACCGAGGCGCTGCGGCCTTACAACGAGGAGCGGTCCCACTCCTCGCTCGACTATCTCACGCCGACCGAGTACGAAAAGAAGAAACAGGAGGAAGCGAAACCATGAACGACGAGCGGGACCGAGCCAGGGACGGGCCTCTCCCCCCACCGCCCCCTGCCTACCTGTACAAACCGGAGGGGTACGCGTCATCGTTCGCCACCCAGTCGCTCCACCCTTCACTCCTCGGGAAGGGCGGGTCCTCTTTCTCGTTGACTAGCCACGGGCTGTGGAAAAGGTCACGAATTGTGTAAGACCTAGGAAGTCCCACGGAGTTTGAGGGGTGACCGAGGACCCACTCACAACCAACGAGCCCGAAGAGGGCGACGGGAACAGGGAGCCGTTTGTTGTCGTCACGTTAAAGTGGTACGTCCCGCTTTCTCCTACCAGGTAGGAGAAACTCATGGCATTCGCGAAGAGATTCGAGCCGTTGAAGCCGGCGCTCCACAGGACGCCACCCCGGAGTCCCGATTCTGTGAGCGTAACGAGATATGGGGGCCCTGACGGGGACAGTAGAGTACTCACACAACATCGTGCGCGAAAGGTGACGCGGATGCCCACCGAGGCTCCTTGAATGTGCAACGGACTGCTCCGAGAGATAGTTGCGTTGTAAAGAACGGGACCCGGCACGCCCACGAGGAACGGGTAACTTCCATTGGCAAGCTCGAAGGACAAGGACGAGGCGTTCGTCGAGACGACCGTGCCGTTGAAGGAGAGGGGGGAGCAGGCAAGGCATAGCGTGCCGTTGAACAGGACGCTCCATGTGGTTCCGGTGGGGAGTCCTGTCTCGGTGAATGTCGCAAGGTAGGGGCCCGGCAGCGACGGAGGGCCTGAAGAAGAAGAGGGCGCGGCCGAAGGAGTCAGGATCTTCGGGATAACGAATCCTCCGAGGATGGCGGCCGTCGCAACGGCCGCGGCCACAACAACCACCGCCCAGCGCCTCATGCCAACGGACCAGGGGCGCCCCGACGTTTAAACTCTATGAACGACTCTTCCTCGGCGCGCTTCCCCTCCCGCTACCGACCTGTGCCTCACCTTTTGTCCGTCCGCCGGGCCCGACGACCCGGTTCTCCATGCGTTCAGCGACCTGCCGTCCGATTCATTCTCCCACGTATCCCCACGCGTTCAGACCCGAGCCGAGGCCGACAAGCCGGGCCGAGAACCGTCGCCCGGGGTCGGCGAAGCGGTCTGATCCCTTTCTCTGTAGTGCGTCACGAAAAGTGAGCCGATTCTAGTCATGAATTTTGAGCCACCCTGCCTCTCCCGAGACCCTCCGCAGGGAGACGGCGGAATCTGTGTTGACCATGGAAGACTGGGCCTCGGTACGCCATCTGCACTCGCAAGGGCTACCCTACCGAGCCATCGCCCGGAAGCGCGGTCTCAGCCGCAACACGGTTCGGAAGTATCTCGCCGACGCGCGCGACCTCCGCCTCAGCGCCTACGATCTGCGCTTCCTCCTCCGTCTCCAGCCCGCGCTCGGCGGCTTCGGGCGGAACCTCCGGTAACCCACCCGACGCCCGTTCAGATCCACATCATGGGGCCCATCATCCCCATCCCCAGCATTCCCATCCCGAACATCCCCATCATCATCGGATTGCCCATGCCCATCTGAGACTGGGCCTGTTGGGCTTCCACGTCCTGGTGGGTTTTGAGGTCCTCCGGAGACCGAAAGATCCCTCCGCACCGTCTACAGATCTGAAGCTTCGGGTCGATCATGTGCACCAAGTCCCTCCACATCTTGTCCTCCAGCACGTGCTCCTCGTGCAAATCGAGGGCGGTGGCGATACCGAGCGTGGCGATGCCTTCTACGGCGGGGACGGCCAAGTCCTTCCCCCAGACTCCCAACTTGAACTGAACCTCGAACTTGCCCTGCGTGCCCGCTACGACGACGTCGGCGTCTCGGACCGCTCCGAGGGCAATTCGTGCGGCATCCCGCTTGCTCGCGCGCAGGTCCCATAGGTTCGGTCGTGCGGATTCGGTGTCGATCTGGAACCCGTTCTCGACCAGGAACTGCTTGAGATGAGCATAGACGGCCGACGGCGCCACATCCTTCTCGACAAATCCATAGTGCTTCATACGTTCGGGCAACCGCCTCGACCCACATATCGGTTCCTCGTCCTCCCCGGGGTGCGTCCTCCCGAGGAGTTAATTGCGACGCGGGAATCCCTGTTCCGTACCCCTGTAGATTTGCACAGCTACGTGGGTTGGACCTGTCCGGGCGGCTGACGAGGGCGTGGGGGGAGACCGAAGCCCCAAGAGGACGAACGACACCCAACCGACTTGGGGTGGGTGGATGACGACCCACAAGACCTGGTCGACGGAGGAGAAGCTTCAGATCGTGCTCGAGAGCCTCCATCCTCGGGTGAATGTCGCAAGGTAGGGGCCCGGCAGCGACGGAGGGCCTGAAGAAGAAGAGGGCGCGGCCGAAGGAGTCAGGATCTTCGGGATAACGAATCCTCCAAGGATGGCGGCCGTCGCAACGGCCGCGGCCACAACAACCACCGCCCAGCGCCTCATGCCCACGGACCAGCGGCGCCCCGACGTTTAAACTCTATGAACGACTCTTCCTCGGCGCGCTTCCCCTCCCGCTACCGACCTGTGCCTCACCTTTTGTCCGCCCGCCGGGCCCGACGACCCGGTTCTCCATGCGTTCAGCGACCTGCCGTCCGATTCATTCTCTCCCGCATCCCCTACTCGTTCAGACCCGAGTACAGTGAAGGGTTTGTGCACCCTACGCATCCGGCGGCTCATGCCGACGCGGGCGGGGGCAACACTCTTTGTCTGGAGCAAGAAGGAGGTCACCTCGGGTAACATAGGGGCTCCCGGGACTCGTAGGCTCGAGTACGGGTATGGGGCGGGTGCGGGAGTACCAGAGTACGAGGTTCTCCTGTTGCTGCCGGAGAATCAGCAGAGGGTCGTGCGTCTTGTCCAACACCTCGCTCAGGTGGGCAAAGTGCCGGTGGAACTGGTTGATCTAGGCAAAGCTCGGCACTTTTTCGGGCGGAGGAAGGCGGTGAAGAGAGGCTGGACAGACTTTCCGGTTCTACTGGCCGCTGACGGAAGTGCTCTCGTCGGCTCAGCCGCGTTTTCTGATGAGACGGTGACCAAGGCACTCACGGGCGGGACACACGCTCCGGAATGTGTCAACCGAGACTCTACGGAGCGTCGCGCTTAGGATTCCCCGGCGGTACCACTCCATAAGAGCCGTAGAGGTCGAACATTTCATCCGGATTTGGCGGACAAGTTGTCCGGAGAGAACGTCGTGGGATTCATCCCTCGTCCCGCGGCTCGTCACGATACGGGAGCGAGGATTGCTAGAGCGAAGGAATCGGTCATGTAGCTTCCGTTCGAAGAGGCGGATCGGCCGGGATGATTGGACTCGCTAGATTACCGTCCTCAATGGAGAACCCTGGCCCGCTCCCACCATCAGAATTCCGTCTCACCGCGCCGGGACGAGCCACCCGTCTCAATCCCGGACTTCGAGGATTCTACTGGCTGCATCGACCGGAGGATGTCCTACAGTGTCTATCACAATCTCGGGGGCCTCGGGAGGCTCATAAGGGTCGTCCACTCCGGTCATCTCCCGGATCTCTCCCGCCCGGGCCCGGCGGTACAGCCCGTTCACATCCCGAGACTCGCAGACGTCGATGGGGGTGTTCACATAGATCTCCACGAAGCGCCCAATTTCCTCCCTTTGCCGGCGTAGTCAGCGCCTATGATCGCCAGTCAAATCCAGCGCGACATCAGCAGAAGGTCTGCCGGCAATCCATCGAGAATCACTTGACCCTTCAGACGTCCTTCCACCTCGAAACCGAGAGCCCCATAGAGCGCGATGGCTCGCTCGTTCGTGCTGAACACTCCAAGAAACAACTTTCGAATCCCTGCGGAGCGGCCCCAGTCGAGCATCGCCTCCATCATCGCCCGACCCAGACCCTGGCCCCGGACGCTCTTGCCAAGGGCGATTCCGAGTTCGGCGACGTGGGCGTTCTTGACCTGCGGACCTCTTCGAATGTCGGCACCGCCCACGAGTGTATTGTCGACTACTGCCACAATGAGGAGCTTTGAAACACCGTCGAACCCCGAGATCCACTCCTCTTCCTCCGCGACTGACTTTTCGACTCTCTCAGCCTGAAGAAAGACCCCTTCGGCAGCGACTTCATTAACATGGGCGAGCAGTGCTTCAGCATCTCCGGGTCTTGCTCGTCGGATCAACGCCGTTCTCCCATCCTTCAGAGCGAAGTTGCACGGAAGCGGCATTGTCGGCTGGAAGGGTCCTATGGCTTATCAGCTCGGGTGAAGGGAGAGTCGCGGTCTCATGGTAGCCGAACGGGCGGGAAGAGGGCCGTGCAGAAGGGACCCGACTCGGACGGTTGCGGGGCCGACGTTAAGCGGCCACCGCCTCGACGATGAATCGTTGGCCCGATGGGGAGTACGGGCGTTGGTCATAGTCCCCAAACAACGCGCTCGGTTCGAATCCCGCCCTCCGAAGCTCGCCCCTCACTTGCCTCGGATTGAGGACGGCGGTTACTGTTCCGCTCTCCTGGGAAGCCAGGACCTTACCGGAACGTGAGAGAAGGATGTGGAGGGACTCGCTCCGAACGCGCGTCGCTCTTGCGCCGGTCTCTGCAAAGACCTGGAGGTAGATTCGACCCTCTCGATCTACGGCTCGGGCGACAGTCAGGAAGGGAACTCCATCCCGGATCGTGCGGTACGAGCGGACGGAGTCCAGCGCCAAGAATATCCTCCCTCCTCTTCGAAGGCTCCTGCGCACCCACCGAAGCGCTCTGACCCGGTCCCTCGAGGTCAGGATGAGTCCGTAGGAGTTGACCGCGATGATCGCGGCGTCGAGCTCCTTGCCGGCGGCACCATGGACCAGGTCAACTCTTCGTAACCGAACCCGCCGCCGAACCGACGAGGACTCGGAACCCAATCGCTCTCGTGCCTTCTTGAGCATTCCGGCGGAGGAGTCGATCCCCCACACCCGGAACCCGGCTCGGGCCAAGGCTATCGAAACCCGGCCTGTCCCGCACATCGCATCGAGGACGGTTGTGGCTCCCCCGAGTCTAGCTTTGTAGAACTCAATGTCCTCGGTCAGCCGGTCCCAGGTGTAGTCATAGAATCGGGCCTCCGCGTCGTAGCCCGGAGACAAGTGCGCCTGGCCCGTAGTCGATGTCACCTGGAATCGACATCCCTACGAGGGAATAAACGATGACCTTGTTCCCGATCACGAGGTCGGAATTCTCGGCCTTCTGCTCGATCTCGTCTACCTTGCCACGGCGCTCCGCGAGCGACCGAGCAACATCCCCCGTCAGGACGGGGGCGGATGCTGGTTGAGAACTACCCGGGGGTGGGACGTTTGGCCCGAACAACCGGAGGTAGACGGGGTTCGAGCTGGATTCCGCCTTCCGCCTCGATTCGGCGCACCCGTTTGTAGATGGCTTCGGGGCTGAGGCCGAAGATTTTGGCGCGTTCTATCCGCGAGAGATTCGGCCCTTCTCGGTAGGACGCGATGATGTCGTCTCGGGTTCTGTCATCTGTGGGCCGACCCTTCTTCGATGGCGGCACCGGATTTTTGTCAGGGCTTCTGTCCGGATTTTTGTCCGAGGGGGGCTGACATAATTCGTCGGACCGTGTTTCTCCGTCAGTAGGAAGCGATTTTTGTCCGCTCTCGAGCGGATTTTTGTCAGGGGGTTCGTCGGGCAGTTTCTAATGGCCCTCGGGTGGCATCGCCGCCTGGATGTATAAAAAGGAACGCATTTTGGAATTATGTCAGGGGGGCCCTATTTCCACGATTGAAGCTTCAATCGTGCTGGTCAAGGGACTTCCGTCAGTGGCCCCTCGGTCCCACCGCCGAGAAAACAGGCCCAGAAAAACCCCTGACAAAACCCTGACGGAATTAATTCTGACAAAAATCGGACATAATTCTGACATAATTCGGACAAAAATCGGATGGAAAGCGCGGCCCCGCGTCTGGTCCACGGGGGGCACGTGGGGCCGCGCTCGGAACAGGGTTACGAGCTGGTCACATCAGGTCTTTCAGCGGTACCCCAGCTCGGAGGGCTCGGATGATCACGTACTCGAGGGAAATACCCGGAGATTCCGGGCTCAGGGCTGTCGGTCCTCCGGCTCGGACGGGAACTCTTC
>DAIBSV010000590.1 GCA_027415455.1 Nitrospirota bacterium
TGAGCTAATCCCTCTAGGTTTGGCTTTTTTTCGTGAATCGGGTCAAATCCGTTGTAATAATAGGCGAGCCGCACTTTAGTCACATTGAGGGCTCCCCTGGTGGACCACTTGCTGACGTTGATCCGCATGTTGACGGTTCGCATGACGCGTTCCACGCGGCTGGTGGTTTTGCCGTTTAGCTTGTTGGCAACACCGGTGAGGAGGTCGTTTTTGGCATTTTCCAGATAGGAAACTGTGTGTTTGTACTCCCTTGTCCGACAATCGGCAACAAGATCCTCCAACGCTTTCGTTTTGTGATCGATAACCGCCTGGATTTCATCGTCCTTGTCGATTCCGGAACGAATGGAGCAGATCTCATAGATTCGGGCCATGACAGAGAGCCATTCGGGGCTTTTTCGTTTCACCTTCGCCCGATCCTGCCACAGGGCAAACTTGAGCTGGTGGGGAATGTGCCACAGACAGCGCTGGAACAGGATCGTGACTTTTCCCTTGAGTCCGTCCAGGATGGAGGTGTCGCCGTCCGTCACCAGGAAAAAGCTCTTGAACGCCTTGAGCGCCTTGAG
>DAIBSV010000591.1 GCA_027415455.1 Nitrospirota bacterium
GGGGGAATTTCTGGTCACCTGGGAGATCGACTGATGTCCCGGTTTCTTCCTATCGCCCTGAATGAACCGGTGTGAGGTCTCCGGGACTTTCTCATTCCCCAGGAAATTCCGGACAATTTCTGCCGGTTCACCCTCTTTTTTTCCGCCAAACCATTCCGTCCCTTTTCATGGCTTCCGGCCCTTCTCTTATCCACTGAATCCCCCGAATTGACGAGAGCTCCGGGAGAGTGCTAGATTCATCGTTAATTGGTCAATCAGTCAATCGGCACTCCACCGGACCGTCGGCGGTTCGGGGGGGCTCTGTCGTGGAAGCGAGGGACTGTCCTGGTGGAAATCCCCGAGATCGAAAGAAATCCCGCTCGCGAATCAGGGGGATCCTCCGCTTTTTTCGCTCTCCGGACTGGACGATGGCTGCCCCGGAGATTCGGGGTTTTCAGTTTTCTTGTCCTTCTGGGATTTTGCTCCTTGTTGGGAGCGGGCGCCGCCTTCGGTGCCGATTCCGCTCCTGCAGCGACCACCGCGCCCCTGCCGGAATCCTCAAGCCAGGACGACGGGGTGTCTGA
>DAIBSV010000592.1 GCA_027415455.1 Nitrospirota bacterium
TGAGCTAATCCCTCTAGGTTTGGCTTTTTTTCGTGAATCGGGTCAAACCCGTTGTAATAATAGGCGAGCCGCACTTTGGTCACATTGAGGGCTCCCCTGGTGGACCACTTGCTGACGTTGATCCGCATGTTCACCGTTCGCATGACGCGTTCCACGCGGCTGGTGGTTTTGCCATTTAGCTTGTTGGCAACACCCGTGAAGAGGTCGTTTTTGGCATTTTCCAGATACGCCACTGTGTGTTTGTACTCCCTTGTCCGACAATCGGCAACAAGATCCTCCAACGCCTTCTTCTTGAGGTCGATAACGGCCTGGATTTCATCGTCCTGGTCGATCCCGGAACGGATGGAGCAGATCTCATAGATCCGGGCCATGACAGAGAGCCATTCGGGGCTTTTTCGTTTCACCTTCGCCCGGTCCTGCCACAGGGCAAATTTCAGCTGGTGAGGGATATGCCACAGACAGCGCTGGAACAGTATCGTGACTTTCCCCTTGAGTCCGTCCAGGATGGAGGTGTCGCCGTCCGTCACCAGGAAAAAGCTCTTGAACGCCTTGAGCGCCTTGAG
>DAIBSV010000593.1 GCA_027415455.1 Nitrospirota bacterium
AAAAGATCCGCCTGAAGTTCTCAAAAAAAAGTCGGCCTGACACTTCCCCAGGTCTCCCTCCTCCTTGGCCGACGTCCTTCCCCGACTTGAACTCGGGGGAGCCTGTGCCCTCGAGATCGTCTCCTATTACCAAAAAACAACCGGAAATCCCGCCTCTCCCGGGAGAAAAAAGCGCGTCTGGCCCTGGGACTCCCCAGGGCAGGATAGTTCTCCCGGAACGTTCCGTCGTTGGGTGGGGAAGTTATTTTCGTTCGGAAAGGTAATGTGTCGTTGTAGAGCTAAAAGCCACTACAGGGACGGCCATGCCGTCCGCGCTATCCTTCCCCGCCCTGAAGGGCGAGGTTTGCCGCGCGATTGGATCAAGAGACCCGATCGCCCTCCGCGATTCTCATCCGCTCAGCCATCTAACAATTTTTACACGGTCCCATAGAATGGCTCGCGAGGTCATTGTTTTCTCCCGACGGCCCCCTCTTACCCCCTCCCAATGTTCTTCTTTGGACATAATTGTTTGGTGATTGTCCGCCAGGTTCTCGAATATTTCCTTAATTATTAGATATTT
>DAIBSV010000594.1 GCA_027415455.1 Nitrospirota bacterium
CACTCGGCCGGGAAGGATTCCAGGAGAGAGAGGATCGCGTGGGGACCCGCCGGCTCATCTCCGTGGATTCCGGCAGAAATAAGAATGCGCGGGGCCTTTCCCTTGATCTTTTTCGAAAGAGACAGGATCGGGATCCTTTCTC
Organism: Nitrospirota bacterium; assembly: GCA_027415455.1. The sequence goes on from DAIBSV010000594.1 coordinate 143, forward strand.
CTTCACCTTCGACTTCCCCCAGCACTCTCGTCCTGAAGCCTGCAGAGTCCGCTTTTTTTATCAGATGGTCGATCAGAACCCGGCTTTTGAGAATCTCCTTCATCGGTATTTTGCGCAGGATACCCCCCCTCTTAGGCGTTTCTTGCCAAGAGGGGGAGGAATGCACTCTCCTTTCTATTGACAAGGTTAAACTTCAAATATAGAATAATCCCCATGAAGATCGTGGTCAATCTCAAACTGATTCCTTCGGAAGTACAAGAAAAGAACCTGCACCAGACCCTTGAGCGATGCAATGAAGCCTGTAACTGGCTTTCCCGTCAGGCTTTGGAGCATAAAATCTTCGGACAATTTTCCCTTCACCATCTCGGATATAGCGAGATGCGGGAGAAATTTGGTCTTTCCGCCCAAATGGCTGT
>DAIBSV010000595.1 GCA_027415455.1 Nitrospirota bacterium
CCGCCGGAAATTCCACGGCCCTCACGATCACTCCGGCAACACTGACGGCGACGGCGAACTCCGCCACCATGACCTACGGGGACACGGTGCCAACGCTGTCGGGAACGGTCACGGGATTCGTGAACGGACAGACCCTGGCCAGGGACAGCGGAAGCGCGACCTGGAGCACGTTGGCCACCTCGTCGAGCAGCCCCGGACAGTATGGCATCACGGGGAACGTGACCCTCGGCTCCCCCTACTCCGGGGACTACAAACTTACGCAAGCCTCCGGCAACGCCACGGCGCTGATGATCACGCCCGCACCCTCGACCTCAGGGTCGTCAGGTTCTTTGTCCACAGGGAGTCCTTCCGGAGGATCCGGAACTCCGGGAGGCATCACCAGCACTCACTTTGCTCCGGTGGCCCAGACGGCCGCCCTTACCCTTTCGGGTCCGGGAACCTCCATCTCCGGGAACTCCTCCGACAGCGGGGGGAGCTCGTCATCCACCTCCGAGGATTCGATCACGCTCTCGTCGGGCAGCGGGACCTCGCTGTCGGTGGTTTCGACGGGGGGA
>DAIBSV010000596.1 GCA_027415455.1 Nitrospirota bacterium
CTTCTGTCCGCCGTCCTTCTTTCTTCCCCGTCCTTTGCCGGCGAAACCATGGCGCCGCCGACACCGTCCTCCACAGGCTCCCTGCCCACCGCCTCCAATCCGGCCAACAACTCCACCACGGGCCAGATGATGGCGATGCAGCAGGCTGCGATGGGCCAAAACGCCAACGTCTCCGGCGATCCCTTCCAGGGGAACGTGCCCAAGTCGACCTCGCTTTCGGCCAACTTCGCCTGGATGGATACGTTTGACAACTCGGTTTTCAACGGAGGGTACGGCGGGGGTGTGACCGCGACCCACTGGATCACCTCTCATATTGCTCTGACGGCTTCGATCGAAATTGAGTCGTTTGGATTAGGATCTCTCAACAACCTAGGGTCCATAGTGGGGGCAAGTAATCAGGCTGGAACGCCAGTTATTCCGATCACACTTGGTGGTTTGTACGATTTCACCGGAGGAAAGGCGTGGGTCAACCCCCAGGTGTTCATCGACGGCGGTCCGGCCGTAACACTGAACGGAGAGTCGATGCCCCTCTATGCCGATATCGGTGTCGGCGT
>DAIBSV010000597.1 GCA_027415455.1 Nitrospirota bacterium
GGATTCCCGAACCTCCGGAGACTCCCTTCGTCCGAAGTAAAGCGCCAGCAGCCACACCAGCGTCACCTGTGCGATGAAGGCCTTGGTCGAGGCGACTCCGATTTCGGGACCTGCCCGCGTCAGGAGGGTCGCATCGGTCTCCCGGGTTATCGAGGATCCTCCGACGTTGGTGATGCCCACCGTCAGATACCCTTCCTTTCGGGCCAGCTCCAGGGCTCCCAGCGTGTCGGCGGTCTCCCCGGACTGGCTGATCCCGATGACCCAGGCCCCTTTCCGGGCGCGCAGGGGCCGGTAGCGGAACTCGGAGGCGATCTCCACCCTGACGGAGATCGGGGAAAAGGATTCGATCATGAGGCGCCCGAGTAGACCGGCGTGATAGGAGGTCCCGCAGGCGACGAAGACGATCTCGGTCGGATTGGGGCCGAGACGCAAAAGCTCCGGAAGGATCACCCGGCTGTTTTCCTCTGCCAGCCGGCCCTCGAGCGTATCGATGATCGCCCGGGGCCCTTCGAAGATTTCCTTTTCCATGAAATGCCGGTAATGTCCC
>DAIBSV010000598.1 GCA_027415455.1 Nitrospirota bacterium
AATGGGCCGATACGACAAGGATCGCACTGACTTGTCCGAGCGATCGCCCCCATAGGCCGAGGCTCTCCCTCCATTCAGGGTCCTCAAGGGAAACGGGAGCTCCATGCGAGACAAATGCGACAGGAAGCCGATCCATCAAGCATTTCCCGATTCAAGCCTGGACTCGAGCGAAACAAGATTCATTCCAAAATCCGCTACGGCCGCGTTTCTCTCCGCAACATTGTCTGAAAGCGCCATCCGAATGACATCGGGTGTTAGGAAGGGCCGTGTAAGAAGGAGCTTCTGGATGACTCCAGAGATCATCATCGCCGCCACAGGTGCCGGAAGGATGAAAGCTTTGAGGTGAGCACTTTTCCGTATGGACTCCATCAATTCACGATAGGTGTAAATACGCGGACCTCCGACCTCTAGAACTCTTCCAACCATCTCTGGCCGATCCGGTATATGTGCGAGAAGAGTCGCGAGATCTCCGGCGTAGACCGGCTGAATTCTGGCCGTTCCCGGTCCGATTAGGGGAAGGAGATGGACGGTTCGGCCAAAGAA
>DAIBSV010000599.1 GCA_027415455.1 Nitrospirota bacterium
AAGTCGGGACGGGACCGTCCGGGGCCGTCTCCGCGAAGGAGAATCTCCGAATCCCGTCCTTCCCTGGACCCTCTCCCCCCGGAACACGAGCCGGACCTGTTTTGCCTGCAAACACGTGGCGGCGGAGAACCGTCCGGACCAGGCCACGTTCCGGTGCGTCCTCTGCGGATACGAAGATCATGCGGATACGAATGCCGCGAACAATATTCTCAGGGCCGGGCAGGCCCGCAGCGCCTGTTCACTGGATAAATCCAGTGAGTTCGTCGCCTGACCGTTCAGTCGGCGAATCGATCCCCGTTTTCAGTCCGGGGAGTTGGCAGGAAGGAATCCCCTTCCTTTCCGCTTTCGCGGCGAGCGAAGCGAGAGGGAGGGGGGAGGATGTCAACCAGCCATGACCCCAATTTGGAAGTGCTCGTGGAATTAATTGCGGACTTGCCATAAAAGGAGGATCAGGAGGGATTCCGGAGGGAGAGGGTCCAGGGAAGGACGGGATTCGGAGATTCTCCTTCGCGGAGACGGCCCCGGACGGTCCCGTCCCGACTT
>DAIBSV010000059.1 GCA_027415455.1 Nitrospirota bacterium
CCGGAAGGTCCTCCTTCACGATCTTAGCCCGGTCCAGTTTGCCGACATGTATGCCCAGACAAGAACGATAACTTTATTCGATCATAGCCATGCATTTTTAGCTGGTCAAGATCCGACTCAATGGCTCAATGATAACCAAGACTCCATTGGTATAGGTAATCACTGTTTGGTCCCTCATATTTCGAACATAAATTTTGGAAGAGGAATGAGCGATTTTTAACCGAACAATCTTGAAATGTCAATCAGAGGAAAGGCACTTCCCGAAGGAAGACCGTCGAGGTTCTTCGATCTATATTCTTTCATCCCGCCTCTGTTGTTCCCTCCTCCTCATTTCTTCTATTATGACGCTAGCGCCTATTTTCTCTCGATTTCTTCTCCGGAGGTTGCATGAAGATCTTTCGAGATTATCTGAAACAGATCCAGTCTGGGTTCATCACGGGACAGGCGACGGAACACTCCTACCGTCCTGCCCTCAAGACCCTCCTGGAATCGCTCGAATCCGGGATCGAAGCCATTAACGAACCTCGCCGGATTTCTTGTGGAGCCCCGGATTTCATCGTCTCCCGAAAGGGGGTTCCTCTTGGATACATCGAAACCAAAGATCTCGGAATTTCTCTTGACGACATCGAAAAATCCGAACAGATCCTCCGCTACCGGAACAGCCTTCCCAACCTGATCCTGACTGACTATCTCTCCTTCCGTCGCTATGTGGACGGAATCCTTCGGCAAGAGATCCGGATCGGTCGGATTGTCTCTTCAGGAAAGATCCAACCCTTACCGGACAATTTCCCAGCCTTTTCTGATCTTCTTTCCCAATTTCTAGAGAGTCTCTCTCCAGGTGTCATGAGTTCCCAAGACCTGGCCATCCGCATGGCCGGGAAAGCCCAACTGATCCGGGACATCATCGGGAAAACCTTTGAGACCGAAAGCACCGAGGGGGCCTTGCACGGGCAACTGGGGTCCTTCCGGAAGGTCCTCCTTCACGATCTTAGCCCGGTCCAGTTTGCCGACATGTATGCCCAGACGATCTGCTACGGACTCTTCGCCGCCCGATGCAATGATCAATCGGAGGGAAACTTCACCCGTCAGCAAGCGGCCTATGACCTTCCCAAGACCAACCCATTCCTTCGAAAACTCTTCGGCCACATGGCTGGGCCAGAACTCGATGACCGGATTGCCTGGATCGTGGACGACCTGGCCGAACTCCTGAACAGGTCTGACATTAAGACGATCCTAAAGGACTTTGGAAAAGGGGAAGGGAAGGAAGATCCGGTGGTGCATTTTTACGAGACCTTCCTATCCCATTATGATCCAAAACTCCGGGAAATGCGGGGGGTTTACTATACGCCTGAGCCGGTCGTCTCTTACATAGTCCGGAGCGTGGACCGGATTCTCAAGTCCGCCTTCGGACTCCCGAATGGTCTATCCGATTCTTCCAGGATTGAAGTCCGCCAAGGGAAGGAAAAGATCGAGACCCACCGGGTCCACATTCTGGACCCGGCTACTGGGACAGGGACATTCCTCTATGAGGCGATTCTGAACATTTATGAATCCTTCAAAGGAAACGAGGGGCTCTGGCCGGGGTACGTTTCCGACCATCTTTTGCCCCGGATTCACGGGTTCGAGCTTCTCATGGCTCCCTACGCCATCGCTCATCTGAAACTGGGCCTGGAACTCAACCGTCTGGGTTATGACTTCCGTTCGGAAGAACGGTTGAGAGTCTATCTGACCAATACTCTAGAAGATCCTAATCCGTTTTCCGGTGTCCCCCTGTTCATGCGCTGGCTGGCGGATGAAACCAATAATGCAGACAAGGTGAAACGAAAATATCCCATCATGGTGGTTCTCGGTAATCCGCCCTATTCCGGGCATTCGGCAAACAAGGGAAGATGGATTAGTGAATTGGTAGATTCTTACAAGGATGGATGTCCTGAGTTATTCAAACCCGGACAAGCCAAATGGTTAAAAGACGACTATGTGAAGTTCTTTCGGTTTGCCCAGTGGAGGATTGAGAAAACAGGATACGGGATTCTGGCGTTTGTCACCAACCATGGATATCTGGACAACCCCACCTTCCGGGGGATGCGAAAAAGTCTCATGGATTCGTTTGATGATCTCTATTTTCTGGACCTTCACGGCAACAGCAAGAAGAAAGAGAAAACGCCGGACGAAAAACCGGACAAGAATGTTTTCGACATCCAACAGGGAGTGGCGATAGGAATCTTCGTCAAACGACAAATCCGGGCTAACAAAAAGAAAGGTCCACGCCTATTCCACGCCAACCTCTGGGGAGAGCGGGAAGTAAAATATCAATGGCTGGCATCCAACGATCTGGAATCGACGCCTTGGAGGACGCTATCTCCAAACGCGCCTTCATACCAATTCGTTCCGCAGGATGAAAATCTTAGGGATGAGTATGAAAAAGGATGGAAATTACCGGATATTTTCAGTGTAAATGGCGATCCAGCACCAGGGATTGTGACCACCCAAGATGATTTTGCAATTTCATGGACTAAAAATGAAGCAGAATTAAAAGTTGAGGAATTTTTGCAAACCAGCAATGAAGAAGAAGCACGATCTATATTCCGTTTATGTTCTCAAAATCAATGGAGCTATGATCAAGCAAAATTAAAACTGAGTAAGGGTAACTGGAAATCTGAACTTCTTGCAATTTTATATCGTCCATTTGATATTCGATGGACAGTTTTTAATTCAAATGTGGCTGTCCACCGAAGAGAAAGGGTCATGCGCCACATGATTACAGGAAAGAATCTGGGGTTGATTACCTCTCGATCAATCGAAATAGGAAGAGGATGGGAACACATTTTTTGCACAGAATTCATAATTCAACACCATACAGTTTCCCTCAAGGAAGTGAATTACCTTTTTCCTCTCTACCTATTTGAGTCCCCTCCCGAATCCACCCTCTTTTCCAGAAAGCGGAGGGAGCAGGACGCGCCCGTTCGCCATCCCAATCTATCCGAAGAGTTTCTGAAAGACCTTTTCGGAAGGCTCAGGATGACTTTCGTTTCCGAAGGGAAAAGGGATCTCAAGGAAACCTTCGGTCCAGAGGACGTGTTTCATTATTTGTATGCAATCCTCCATTCCCCTACCTACCGGAGCCGATATGCGGGATTCCTGAAGATGGACTTTCCCCGGATTCCGCTCACATCTAATAGAGACCTTTTCCAATTTCTCTGCGGGCTGGGACAGGAACTTGTGTCTCTTCATCTTCTGGAGAAAGATATCTCAATCATCACCACCTTTCCCGTTCCTGGAGAAAATATTGTGGAATCCATCCGATACGAGCCAGAAAACAAGGGACGAGTCTGGATCAATGCAACTCAATATTTTGAAGGCGTCTCGCCCGAGATTTGGAACTTCCATATTGGGGGCTATCAGGTCTGCCAGAAATGGCTCAAGGATCGGAAGGGGAGACCCTTGGAATATCAAGACCTCATTCACTACCAGAAGATTGTGGCGGCTCTGTCCGAGACGATAAGCCTACAGGAAAAGATTGACGAAACGATTGGGAAATGGCCGATAACATGATTGGCTCAGGACCTAAAGAGAGCCCGGACAATGTTGGCCTTTATTGATGAAACCGGAGATACCGGTCTCAAGGTCGGACAAGGATCGAGCCCCTACTTTACCATTGCGCTGGTTCTCTTCGAAGATCATGACGAAGCCTTGGCTTGCGATCAGAGAATTGGGCTTCTTCGGAGAGAGTTGAACCTTGATTCCCGCTTCGAATTCCATTTTCGAGAAAATTCGGACAAGATTCGTCGGAAGTTCCTTGAAGCCACTGTCCCATACTCCTTCCAGTATTTGGGATTCGCCCTGAACAAAGATCCCGAGAAACTTTGGGGTCCAGGATTTCAGGTCAAATCCTCCCTCTACAAGTTCACATGCGGGAAGGTGTTTGAAAATGCCAAACCCTATCTGTCAAACGCTACGGTCGTTCTCGATTCTTGCGGTTCTGAAACATTTCGGAGCCAACTTGCCAAATACCTGAGGCAAAGGATGGAGGATCCAGACCATCAGCGAATTAAAAAGGTGAAGATGGAATCCTCCCATTCAAACAACCTTCTGCAACTCGCGGATTATGTGGCAGGAGTGATCAACAGGAATGTACAGGGGAAAAAAGATGCTTCCGAGTACTACCGATACGTCGCAGTTAAAGAAGTGGATCTTCGCGTTTGGCCAAGGTAAAAAGAAACCCAACCCCTACTCCCATAAAGGGAGACGCACACCATAAAGGCGACTAGTCAGGGTTGGGCCAATTCCTCTTTTAATATGGATCATCAGTTAACCGATGTCAATTCCTTCGGTCATGTTTTTTAGAAAGTCTCTTTGAGCCTTCAATTCTCGGGCCAGTCCACGAATCAAGGCTCTAGAGCCTCCCTTGTTCGCATTTTGGGAGGATTTCTTTTTCCCGTCCGTTGTCCTGGGGCCGGTTGATCTCTTCCATGGTGTCCAGCCGCGAATGAGCCTCGATTGCCGCTGTCTTTCCTCCTTTGTCCACCGCCTCAACGCTTTCCCCCTTCGATAAAAGTTCGTTCGGCATTTTTCCGGTTTCCTGTGCGCCCGCGATGTTGTTGTTCACCACCTGTTGACCGGCATTATTCATCTGCCTGACGAAGGTTGCCCCTTGCCGGGGATTCATGATCTCCGAAAGCGTCCGAAGGGTCAGGGAGCATTGGGCCTGGGCTTTCAGGGCCATCCGCATGAAAGCTTCGTAATTGGGCATATGCTGTTGAATGGAGGCTTTCCGGAGAAGAGCGGAAAACAAAGCGTCAAGGGTGGTTGCCTGGCTCATGAGAATCGCTTCCGGCCTGCCCATATCCCCATTCTGAACATCCGCCACAATTTCCCTTAACGTTCCCAAGCTGTCATTGATGTCAAAGTCGCGGCCATGGATTTCTTTGTGGAATTGTTCTTGTCCTGCATGGGCTAAAAACTCCGGTTCATGGAACACATCCGAAATCCATCTTTGGGTGGACTTCTTCCCATCCTCCAGGATAACGAGAGTGTTTTTATCTGCTTTCTCCGCCTTCTTCGCTTTTGCCTTCGTCATTGTTTTCTCCTTTCGTCTATGTTCCTGGTCTCCGGTCGATTTCGGGAGCCTATCCCTTTCCGGGGCCTCGTCATGTGGATTAAGGTCCAGGTCGAAAGAATCCCCACGAGAATAAAGACCTCCTGATTCATGTTGCTTTCTTCCAAAAAAGTCTGAAAAATTCCCGCTTCGCTTGCTCGTCCGCCTCCCCCCGAGTCAAACCCCCGTCGTATTCGATAATAGCCGACCGCTCTTCCATTGAGACAAGCCATTCGTTCCGAAGGGTCACGACTTCACCAGTTAAAGGATGGGTGAGCGAGAAGGTATCCTCCCCACGCTCTAAGACGATCCCTTCCAGTTCCCCGAAAACAGGGGAGTTAAACCGAACGATCTCCTCTCCCTTGGCCCCTTCCACGATCCGAACAAATCCCTTTTCCGACCACTGGAGAAGCTTTTCCGGTTCAGCCTCCACCCGGTCCCCTGGCCGGTATTCCTTCCCGGTGGTTTTCACTCGAATGGGACGAATTGCAATGGCCTCCATCAGTCCACCTCCACAAAAATTTCGTCGGGGGAATTTTTTTCTCCGAAGAGGGAGGTTTTCACCCCTCCAACCCCTCCAAAGCTATAACCAGAGCTGTTCTCCGCTGGAGGGGGTTGGGTTGAGATCTGGAGGGGGTCGGAAAAATCCTCACCCAACTCCTCCGGAACCCCTCCATCAAAATCCCTTGTCCCGTCTTTTTCGGGAGGGAATGGAGGGGTCATTTCCTTTCCCCTGGGAAAAATTTCGGACTCCCTCTTTTTTTCAAAGGGAACGAGTTTCCACAGGATGACGCTCTTGTGCCCGGTCCCGCCTTTTTCGATCCGATAACCGCCAATGATCCGGTTGCGCTGGTTCCCGAGTCTCTTTCCCAAGGCCGTCTTTCTCGCCTGGTCGTTTCCCGGTCCTAGGGGTAGGCCCTCGATCTCATTGGCGACCTCGTAAAGATCAGACACCTTGACGGATGCTCCATTGAATTTTTCCCTCCAGGCGGACACGAAGGCCCTCCACGCCTGCCCCTCGAAGTCGCTCTCCAAAAGAAGGGTTTTCCGGTTTTCGAGAAAGCCGGGGATTCCCGCCACTTCCAGAATGCCGCCGATGACGTGGGTCCATCTTTCATAAGATCCAAGAGGAGAAGCCTTCGGATAGGGCTTTCCTGCTGATACCCACCCTTTTATGAGGACCAGAGCAGACCGAACGAGTTCGGGTCGGTTCTCCTGAACCCATTTGAGAAGTTCCGGGTATTTGAAGCCGGTTCTGTCCTCCGGGCTTTCCGCTTGGGGGTCCATCCGAATTCGCACCGTGCGCCGTGCCAGTTCCGTTGACATGACCAGGTTGTTTCCGGTCGTCACCCAGACACACCGGACCGGAACGCGGATCATCTCAGTGGAGCCAAGGCGCCGGTCCTCCCAAACCGACGCTGTGAGGGCCGCCGCAAGAGTTCCCGAGTCCAGGGGTCGTCTCACGTTGTCGATGTTGATGACGGGCCGACCTTCCACAAGTTGAGCCGTCAGTCTTTTTCTCCATTCATCGTCGTCATTCGCCGCCGTGACGATTCCCTTGTTGCTTCCATACGCAGGAGTGAGAAGAACGTCCGCGAGAAGGGATTTCCCGGTGCCAGGAACAGGAGCGTCAATGTCGTGATTCGGTGTCGGTCCATCAATGGCATGACGGACGAATCCGAGAAGGAAGAGAGCGATGGCATGGGCACGGTCGGCCTCTCCCTCGAAAGGGAAGTCCGTCAGGGGTTCTTGGATGAAGGCCGCCGCCGCCTTGATTTCTTTTTCGGTGGGATGCTCCGGAATCGGGGCAAGGCGAATTGATGACTGCATGAAAATTCGGCTGGCCGTGTCGTACCCATTGTTGACCAGAATGGAGCCGCCTTCCGTCAGGACCGGGACCGATGACACCTGTTCGATCTCTGGAAGTGGAGGATTGGGGTCCGCAAGCATGTCACGGAGAAATACTTCGGGAGGGAGGACCGCTTTTTGGTTGCCGTCCGCGTCGGTTTTGACCCAAGAGGCCAACCGTCCCAGGACAAAACGAAGACGGTCCACGTTTTGAGGTTTCAGGACGACTCCGTATTTGTCGGAGTCGATACGAATGACCTCATTCCCGAACCGGAAAAATTCCGGTGTCTTCTCGTTGTGGGTCTGAAGAATCCCCCAGGCTTGGTTGGACACTCGCCCAAGATTAGGAGAGACCTCGATAACGGGGCCGTCGATCTTCTTGGGTCCTGGGGGCTTTGGGTTGCCCTGGTTGTCCATTTCCAGAATGTTTTCAGGATCGATGGAGGACACTCCCTCCGGAATGGGACGATCCCCCCAAGGTGGAGAGGTGACGCCGGCCTCGTATGATTCTTCCTGATCAAGCCGGGCCTTTTTTCCCACCTCTTTTCTGTCGTCGATCAGTTTTTTGACCGCCTTTTGGACGGTCGCAACGCCGACACCCAGGCTTTTTGCCACTTCCTTCTTTCGGATTTCGTATTTGACGGGATCGTTGAAGAGGTCGGCCAGTGCGGAAATAGTTTCTTGGGTAGGATCTGTTTGAGGCGTTGTGGTATCATTGGCCTGCATCGTTTCCCCTTCCGCGCCTATCAGCCTGCCAGCCGATGGGCATTTTTTATTTGTAGGATGTCGTTGAAGTCCTTCCCCGGCTCATCCGGAACCAAGATCCTTGTTTCCCTTCCTTCCGACCGAAACCGAAGAGCCGCCTTTGCCGCCGCACGTTGGCCGGTCTTGCTCCGGTCGTTATCCGCGAAAACTACGACTCGCTTTATCTCCTCCGGGAGTTCTGCCCGTTCGATCCCCCCGGCATTGAGAGCCGCCCATGTCGGTGTCCCGGTCAACAGATAAGCCGCGATTGCCGTTTCAAGTCCTTCCGCCAATCCGATTGTTCCGTCCCGTGGCTCGAATAGCCTGACCGTTGCTCTCCGCGTGCTTCCTTCCTTGACGCCGATGATTCGACGGGGGTTCTCGACGGGGGCCTTTCCAGACCCGTCCTTTTCGAGAAAGGTCAGGTGCAGGCCGACCGGCTCCCCTTTCCTGTCTCTTATGATCGCTACCATTGCCGGGTACTTTTTCCAGGTCGCTTTTCCATCCTCGTAAACCATTAGGTCAAGGTGTTCCCGAAGGTTTCCGGGCCATTCCTGAAGGGAGATAGCTCGCCCCGCCATATATCGGACCACAATGCTCTCTGGCTCGATAGGGTGGGTTGCCTCGATGATGTTGTTGAGGATCTGCGCCCGGTTGATAGGCCGCGAAGGTGGGGGAGGGGATGCCGGGGACGATCCGTCCAGGAGTCCCATTTCCCGAAGGGTTTTCAGGATTTCCCTTGGGTTACACCCCCGAAAACAATGAACGAGAATCTTTCCGTCTTCCCCGTCTCGGATACTCAAGGAAGGGTGTCGGTCGTCGTGACAGACACATGGAACAAGCCAGCCATCCCTGTTGCGCCTGGGCCTTGCGATGAGAGAATGAACGATTTCGTGGGCTGTCATCGTCCTTCCTCCGCCTTCCGCTTGATCCAATCCTCAATATCGGAAAGCCGCCATCCGGAGGTTCGGGGGGAGAGCCGGATTGGTCCTGGAAATTGCCCTTTGGCGATTTCGCTGTAAACAGAACTTCTTGAAAGCCCGACGGTCGAGAGGACCTCGGGAAGACGCAGGATTTTTTCCATCATTTCCTCCAATGGGTTGTTAGTGGACCAACAAGGCCATTGTCGGAAAAGCACGGAATCCATGCAGAAATAGGGTATTATTCAGATTTTTTGAAGGGTTTTACGGTATTGTTTTGTTCAGGAGGGCTTGAAGATGGATCGGAGGTAGGTTTTGGGACCACAAATGTCGGCAAGGTCAGGGTTGTGGATATCGCTGGTATAGAACCAGTCTTTTTCTTCGGCTCTCTCCCGAAAATCCTGGTAATCTTCGGGAGACTTCCCGAACACCCATCGGAAAAGGGGTTCGCAAAGATGGTCTTGAGGCTTTCCTCTTTTGGCGCGTCGATCCGCTTCGTCAGAATCCGTATATTGACCCAATTCCCGCTCAGTTTGACGGCGGCTGATGCTGGCCAGTTCACAAGCCAACGCCTGGGCCATGAGAATGTCGTACTCGAAAGAAGGAACAAATCCGTCTCCTGCAAGCTGTAAGACAATGAGAGGCTGGCCCTTTTTATATTTCGGGTTCTGCTTGTACCAAGTGCGAATCCTCTCCAGGCCGGTCCGTCTTCCGGGCTTCTTCTCGGGCTTGATCTGCCATGCGGCATATCGTTGAAAACCAATAGCTTTCGACACGGCGCTTTCTGCTCTATCTTCAACCAGAATACCGTACCGAATCCCCTCTGGAAGATCTCCGAAGCCTTCCTCAAATTCCTGATCCGTATAATCGGGTTTAAACGCCTGCTTGTAGGCACCGGTTTTCAGATCTTCCTCGTAGAACTTCATGAGCGTGTTGAACATTCTGTCAATAGCTTTCCGATCATCATCCGAAAGTACGCGGGGGGACTGCTGTTCCATGAAATGATAAGCCAAAGTGCAGTCGATAATGGGAACGGGATCTTCAAACTGAGAAAGGGTGTCGCCTATCTCAGTTTGAAGGCGCTTCGTCGCTTGATCGAGAATGGCGTCCGTGACGTGATCGGTCGCTCCAACAAGGGTGAAATATTGCCGGACAGGAATATTTCCTAGCTTCCATGCATTCACTCTCTCAAGAAGATAACAACCAAGCTTTCCGCTCGTCATTCCACAACCTTTCGGAACGGGATCACCTCTCCCCCCGCCTTCAGTTCGTCCAGGTAATCCGCCCACGCTTGCATCATCTTCCGGCGTTCCGGCATATGCTGTGCATAGTTGTAGGCCGCCCGAATCTCGTCACGTTCCGCATGAGCAAGCTGTCGCTCAATGGCGTCCCGGTTCCATCCCTGCTCATTCAAAAGGGTGCTTGCCATGCTCCGGAATCCGTGCCCGGTCATCTGGTCCCCGGAATAGCCCATTCGACGGAGAGCCGCAAGGACGGCATTCTCGCTCATGGGACGGTCCCAGGACCGGGGGGACGGGAAGAGAAACCGTCCTTCTCCCGTCAGGGGTTGTAGTTCATGAAGGATCTCAATGGCTTGCCGGGAAAGAGGAACGACATGCTTCTCACGCATTTTCATCTTTTCGCCCGGAATGCTCCATTCGGCCTTGTCCCAATCGATCTCCTTCCATTCAGCGCGTCTCAATTCTCCCGGACGGGTGAAGACCAGCGGGGCCAGTCTAAGGGCACACCGAACGATCAAGCCGCCTTCGTAGGCGTCAATAGCCCGGAGAAGACCGCCTATTTCTTTCGGTTCCGTAATGGATGCGTGGTGCTTTGCCTTGGTCGGTGGAATGGCTCCCCGAAGATCGCCGGATGGATCGCGCTCCGACCTTCCTGTGGCAACGGCATACCGGAACACCTGCCCGCAGTTCTGAGAAGCCCTATGAGCCGTTTCGACCGCTCCCCGCTCTTCGATCCTCCGAAGAACGGACAGAAGATCGGGGGCCTGGATGTCCTTGATGGGCTTTTTGCCAAGCCAGGGGAAGATATCGCGCTCCAGTCTCCGGATGATCCGCTCTCCATGAGAAGGTGTCCAGGTGGGAGAAAACTTCTCAAACCATTCCCGAGCGATTATCTCAAAGGTGTCGGCTCCGGACGCGCTGGCCTTCTGTGCTTTCTTCGCCTGGGAGGGGTCGATCCCCTCCCGGATCATCTTTCGGGCCTCGACCGCCTTCTCCCGTGCCTCCCGAAGCGAAACTTCCGGATAGGCCCCCAATGCAAGTTTCTTTTCGAGGCCCCCAACCCGATACTTGAGCCGCCACAACCGGGAGCCAGTGGAGTTGACCAGAAGATAAAGGCCCCCTCCGTCCGTCAGCTTGAAGGGTTTGTCCTTGGGTTTCGTGTTCCTAATAATGGCATCCGTCAGCATGGCGACTCCTTTGAAACGTCCCTGCTTCCAACCCTCCCTGTATTTTCTGGGGGCCTCGTGGGGGCCTCGACTTTTCCGTGGGGGCCTTTTCGGACTATTAGGCCCCCATTTTTGCCAAGTTGTCAATGGATATTTGTGGACATTATCGGACTATTCAATAGGTCAAGACATGAAAAAAGCCCGGTTTTACGCGGGCTTTCGTCACTTTACTGGATTGTCTTGGATGTCTTTGGATTTGGTAATGGTGGAGGCGGCGGGAATTGAACCCGCGTCCGAAAGGTTGTGGAATGACGAGCGGAAAGCTTGGTTGTTATCTTCTTGAGAGAGTGAATGCATGGAAGC
>DAIBSV010000005.1 GCA_027415455.1 Nitrospirota bacterium
GGCCGCCCATCCGGTGAATGCGTCGAAGGTCCAATGGATCTTCACGGCCAACAATGTGGCGGAAATGTCGAAGCCGCTTCTCTCCCGGTTCATGGTCGTTCCGGTTCGGGAACCCAACGACGAGGAGCTGCGGGAGGCGATCATTCCCGCGCTCTATCGGGACATCCTCGAGGAGAACCATCTGGTCGGGAAGGCGCCGGAGTCCCTGTCGGAGGAGGCGATCGACACCATTTCTGGATCCCCCAGAGAAGCCCGGAAACGGATTCTCCGTCTTCTGGCCGGCTACGCACGTGCCGGGAAGTTCGAGGCCCCGGAAGAAGAAATCGGCGTTCAAAGAAAAAACATTGGCTTTTGTGCAGGAGGACGCGAATGAGCAATAAACACCTCTATTTTTCCCGGTCGGACACAAAAACGGTTCTTCGGCTCCCCGAGTCTTTTTCGGGTTTCACGGCCCGGATGCTGAGTATCCGGCATGAGAGACGGAAAATCACCATCGTGCTGACGCTCTGCGACAAGGAAGAGGCAACGCATGTTCCGGTGGCCACCTACACGTCGATGGAAGAGGCTGTCGCGGATATGGAAGAGATGAACCGGATCCTGCTCGAAAAGGACGAGTCGCTTGTTGAGGGATAAATCGTTGCGATTGAAAAACGTCAAGGAGACCCCATGCTAATCCAGTTTGTCTCTGATCTTCATATTGATGCTTGGGGGCACGGAATCACCCAGCCACTCCCCTTTGGCCCGGAACACGTTGTCGGAGATGTTCTCGTCGTCGCAGGGGATGTGGACGAGGGGATATCGAGTCTCTTGACCTACCTGAAAATCTTGAGCGAAGCCGGAAAACCCGTCCTTTATGTGCCGGGAAACCACGACTACTTTGCGGGGACATGGACGACCTACACCGAAAGACTCACACAAGGCCTTCCGTCCGGCGTAACCTTGTTAAACCGCACAGAAATGGCCCTTGGCGGTGTCCGATTCCTGGGTTGTACCCTTTGGACAAATTTCGGGGGATCGACTCGAAAAATGAGAGACTGCGAGAGTGGAATGCCGGACTATGAAAATATCGTGAAGGATAAGAGCACATGGACCACGATCACGGGTGAAGATGTCCTTCAGCGCCACACCGAAGAGCTGGAATGGCTCAAGGGAAGGCTTGCAGAGCCATTTCCCGGCCCAACGGTCGTCATCACGCATCATGCCCCATCGGTGAGGTCAAACTCTCTTGAATTTCAGGGATCCCGAATCGGGACAGCCTTTTATTCGAGTCTGGAATGGCTGATCGAGAAATCCCAGCCCGACCTCTGGATCCACGGCCACATGCACAATGCCAGCGATTATCGGATTGGAAAGACGCGGGTCGTCTGCAATCCCTGTGGGTATTACGAAGGTGAGAATCCGAAGTGGGATTCCAAAAAATGTGTGATTGTAGGAGAAAACGGGTGAGCAAAAACGACCTGTTATCTCACTATGGCGAATCATAGCCCTGCGTCATCGCAGGGGTGATTCCGATCAGGATGACTCCTGTTCAAATCTCGCAGAGATATATTTCTCATCGACCAACGCCGGAAATCCTCTGATCTCAATCAGTAAATCGGTTTGGGATGTGACAGGTGCAACAGAAACACTGGAGACACCATGACTTCCACCGCCTCCTCCCCCTCCGCCAGAAACCTCTGTCAGAACCAAGGTTTGGATTGTCGTTTCGACGAGGGCATTTGCTTCTGGATATTC
This sequence comes from Nitrospirota bacterium, assembly GCA_027415455.1. Next base: position 1,735 of record DAIBSV010000005.1, read on the forward strand.
CATAGCAAGATACATTTTGGCCCGATCAAGGGCGTCTCGTAATGACTCTTTTCGGAAAATCAGGAGATCCTTTGTCCATATTTTTTTGAGTTTTGGCTTGAAGGTCTCGGGACAATCCTTAAAGAAACATTGAATATTTCCGACACGTTCTTTGCCAGCCTTTTCTTTTTCAATCCGGATTCTTTCGGCCTGAATGGCATCCAGCTTTTTCTTTTCTTCAGCCGCCTTCAGACGATCCGGAAGATCATAACAAACATCACATTGAGAGACGACATTTCCGTGTTCACAAATATCATTGTAACCAACAGCCATTGGCGCTCCTTTTCGATTTAAAACATTGAGGATGTCAATGTTTCCCCGCCTGCTTGTCTCCGGATATTTTCCACGGCGTTCCGATCCGGCCTCCGGTCGGATCCGGCCACCAGATTCCGTGACCATGGCCGCAGCGAAAATAGAGCTTCTGGTTTTTCGTCCGAAGCGCTGAGGTTTTCTCGCCACATTCCGGGCAGGGAGGACCGTCGCTATTGGGAGGAAGGATCTGTGAGCCGATTGTTCCCTCAACGTCCCTGAAAATTTTCCCACACGATTCGGCCTGACATTTCCAGAAAAAACGATCCGTTTTTTTCGAGAAGAGACGAAGGGCCTGGGATTGACACAACGGGCAGGCGGCCTCGCTGTGCTGGCGGATCTGTCCGAGATTTTCCTGGAGGTCGTCCCAGACGGTTTGAAGAATCACCTTGGCCGAGGACTTCTGGTGGACGATGTCATCGAGGCTTTGTTCGACATCCTTGGTGTAGGCATATTCGGCAAATTTGAACCGGTAGGCGATGACGGCGTCGATGATCTCCTCGCCGAGCGGCGTGGGCATGAGGCTCCGGGACTTCTCCACCATATATTCCTTGGACAAGAGCGTCTTGATGATCGTGGCATACGTGGACGGGCGCCCGATTCCCAACTTTTCGAGCATCTTGATGAGCGTAGCCTGTGTGTAGCGCCGGGGAGGCGTCGTTTTTCCGGCCTTGGCGCTCCCCTTGATGGCGGTCAGCATTTCGCCCTCGTTGAGTGGGGGCACAGGATTTTTGGCCTCGTTTTCTGTCTTTTTTCCCTCGTCTTCATCGTCCTCCGGAACCCGGTAAAGAGTCTTCCACCCCTCATCCACGAGTTTGCGACCAGAGGCTTTAAAGACGAGGGGCCGACCTTCGAATTGTCCGGCGTCGAGGGTCGCAGAGGTCACCTCGTAGCGAGCATCGGCCATCTGGGAGGCGATCGCTTTTCGCCAAATCAGATTATAGAGTTGCTTTTCCTCTTCCGTCTCGCCGGCGTCATCGTGTTCGGCGTGCGTAGGACGGATCGCTTCATGGGCCTCCTGGGACCCTTCCTTGGCATTCCAGCGACGGGGTTTTTCGGAAAGGACGAAACCCCGTGCCAGGGCCTCGCGCCGAAGCATGGTCTCTCCTTCTTCGGAAAGGTTCGGGCTATCGGTCCGGTGATAGGTGATGTGGCCGTTCTGATACAGGGATTGGGCGAGCGCCATCACCTGGTCAACGCCGATACCGAGCAGCTTCGATCCTTCGGCCTGGAGGGTCGTCGTGATGAACGGAGGGTCGGGGGACTCCCGGGCCTCCTTGCGGGCCGCCTTGACGACGGTGAAGGTCAATCCGGGGATCGCCTCCGCGAGACGCTTGGCAAACGCCTCGTCGTCAAAATATTCGACTCCGGACTCCCACTTGGCGACCCATTTGTCGGGGAAATGGGCAAGCACCGTAAAGAAGTTTTTTGAGGAGAAGGCGCGCAGTTCCCGTTCGCGCTCGACAAGAAGACGGAGAGCCGGGACCTGGACGCGTCCGGCCGAGGCTCGTTTTCCGAGATCGCGGCTCAGGGGAGAGGAGACCTCCCATCCGATGATCCGATCGAGGGCGCGACGGACTTCGCGGGCCATGACAAGGCGCATATTGATGGGGCGGGGCGCAGCAAAGGCGGCTTTAATGGCCGCTTCGGTAATCTCGTTGTAGGTGACGCGGGGAGGATCGGAGAGATTCAGGACAACCTTCAGGTGCCAGGCGATGGCTTCCCCTTCCCGATCGGGGTCGGTGGCCAGGATCACCGCATCGGCTTTTTCCGCCAGTTCCTTGAGGGACGCGATGTCCCGCATGCGTTCCGGACGGACTTCGTAGTGCATTTTGAAGTCAGGAGGGAGAACCCGGGCGCGATCGTCGTTGGAAATCGGCAGGTCACGAATGTGACCAACGGAGGCCTTGACGGAATAGCCGGATCCGAGAATCTTGCCGATCTTCTTGGCTTTTGTGGGCGATTCCACAATGACGAGCTTCACAATGGCAACCGCTCAGTCCGCAGGAATGAGACGCGCAAGGATGAACCCGTAGGGATCGGTCCCGGTGATTTCAAAGGGAGTCCCCTCCCCATCGTCATAAGGAACGTAATACTTCTTGCAAAGATTGCGGTAAAGCGCCCCCTGGATGCACAGGAAGACGTTTCCCCGACGGTATCCCTTGAAAACGCCGACGATCGTGGACTGTCCCGGCATGATGGTGGCCACGGGAGGAATACCAGGCGGAACCGGCCCGCTGTCGTCGGGGCCAAGCGTCGGGAAGGTGGGATTGAGCCACACAGCCACCGGTTTGGGAAGGTCGGAGATCACCTTGAACGACACGTGTTGGTCGTAAGGAGACCGATGACGGGGGAACGACTTCTGGGCCGTGTAGGACGCGGCGAAGGGAACGGCCTTTTCGTAAACGATCTGGTTATTGTCGAGACGCACGGCGGTGAGCCAGATCCAGTTATGCCCGAGAGGATCACGACCGGCTGAAGAGAAGATGACGAAATTCGCCGGCATGACATGGCCGGGAATGGACACCGCCTGGTTGATTTGACCATGCCTGACCATATAGTAGCGTTCCTGGCTCGTAGAGAGTCGTGTCCGTCCTGGTCCAATGACAAGGGAGAGGCGATCGTCATGAGCCAGAAGCGCACGAATCAACTGATGGCGGAGAAGGCGCTCCTCGAAGGTCGACAATCCCCGGGAACGGGCGATCTCGATCGTGGGTTTCGTATCACGAAAATGCCGGGAAAAGGTCTCGATCGCTTTCGATGCCGTAAAACGGTCGGCAAACTCCTGAACCGCCCGATCGAAGGCTTTCAAGCGGGCGTCAGCCGAGGGAGGGGCCGGAGGTGCGGAAGAGCAGGCCGCCAACACCACGAGAGCGAGCAAGGCGACAGCGCGGAAGCAGGCAGTCTTGACCATGGCTCATCCTTTCTCGGAGTGAAGAAGCCGTCCCAGACCACGGAAAAACCTGAGAGCAAGGGACATGATCACGTGAACACAAAGCATACACCCAAACGAGACGACGATGGCCGCAAGAAGCAATTTGGGTTGGGATTCAATCCATGTTGAAGGAAGCAAGGGAAAAAACGTCTTGATCACAACGAGGGCCAACAGCATCCCGAAAACGAGATCGAAATTGTTGATAAAGTCTTCAGCGGAGGACGACAGCGTCTTGGTCGGACGGGAAACGGTGGGTGTCGTCCGGATCGTCTCTCTCCGGAACCGCTCGTCGGTCGGGGGCGGAGGTGAACCTTTCTCCGTCGAGGCCTGCGACGTCTCCTTGCTTTCGTCATACTTGACCCGGGGATCGACGTCCGTTGTGGTCCAGACATGGCGTCGGCGTGTCTTTTCCTGGTAGTCAGGTTCCCAGAACCCCTCGTTCCAGGGAATGTTCAGGCTGTGGATCTTGCCGGCATCGACCCAGGAGCGTTGGGCCACGACCACGAACATGTCGTCAGACACCATCACGCCATAGATATAGCCGGAGGTCACCAGCTCGCTGAGGCGATTGAGCACGCTGAGGCGAATCGGCCGGGGGATCGTATGGAGATACATGTGGAGGGCAGGGGTGTTCAGAATCATGCGCCGTCCATCGTCTTTCACATAGGTCAGGATCAGGGAATCCTCCCGGATCCAGGGGATATCCTTGATGTCGTAGACATCGGGCGTGTTTTTTTCTCTCCGACGCTCGGCATCGAGCTTCCTGTCGTAGGCGGCTCTCTTCGCAGGATCCGAGAGAATCTCATAAGCTTCCTTGACCTTCAGAAACAGGGGACCGGTCGTGGCGTTGTGGGTCGCGTCGGGGTGAAACATCTGTGCAGCCCGCCGCCAGGCTTTCTTGATGTCCTCGCTCGTCGCATTCTTCGGAATGCCGAGCGTTGCGTAGTAGTCAATCATGGCGGACCTCCTTTCACGATCCGAGAGTATCACAAGATCAAAAAAAGGCGGCTTTTCCATGGTGTCACCGGAGAAAGCCGCCGAATTAAGTGTTTTTAGAATAAAGATAAAATTTTAAAAAAGGAGTAAAAAAACCACCTTGACACAATTAAAATGCGACGATGCGAATTTCACCGGACTCGGGATCGACATGAATGGCAACCTCCTGAGGGCCCAGTTCCTTGAGAACGCCAGAACAATCGCATTCGGCCACGCCACACAAAAGGCGTCGCGTCTTGTTGACCTGGAAGCGAGAAAGCAGGCCATCCTCCCCCACCTTCAGTCGAACAACCGTACCATGTCGGACGTTGGTCAGGGTAACGATCATACGACGCCCATGAGAGGAAGAGCGTGAGAAATCAAGGCCGCCAGAATGCGTTTCTGGTCTCCGCTACTAAGTTGCAGAACGGCATTGAGAAGGTCTTCCGTTGTGGCCGGCGATCCTTTCGACCGGGTGATTGGATGAGAAAGGCTCATCTTCGGGGCCGGTTTCGTCTTGCGCTCGAGCGTGTTGATAATCGACTCGCAGGAGCTCTTCAAGACGCCGCGATCGATGTCGCCCAAGTGACGGCGAAAGAGGTTGACGCCGATGATGTAGATCGCCGGGTCGCCGCCTTGGGTTTCGGGATCAAACTCGCGGCAGCGCAGGTTGAACCCGAGATCCCGGATCGCACGATAGCGAAGCACGCCGTCGAGAAGAACTCCCTGATAGGTCACGATGGGTTCGATTTGACCAAACCTGAGAATTGATGCCCGAATGTCGTCGTAAACCGTGCGGCGGATCGTTGGGAATTGGTTTAGGACCGGATGGAGGACGGGGCTCTCAGGAAGGTCCCGACCGCGAACGATATACTCTTCTCCTGGCTCCCTCTCCGCAAAAGGTGAATCCATCAGTCACCCTCCAAAGATTAGAAAATTTTAATTTGTTCTCAGACATAACTGGAACCGCCTGATATTTTAGATTGTGACTTTCGTCACAGTCAAGCGAAGGACACCCTCCATAAATAGTGACAATGGAAAGTGGATTAAGGCAAATCACGCCTTGTTTTTTGTGGGTGGCTCCCCGTCCTTCAGAAACTTCTTGAAATCACGGTCTTTTTCGAGAACACTTTCGATCATAAGCGCACAGAGATCATCGATTTTGATCTCCGTCCCAAGATTGGTCCTGTAATAGTCGGCGTATTTTTTCAGAACGTCGTTCACCTTCCCTTCAATGCGGACGCGATAGATTGTGGGAGGTATTTCTTGTTTTCGAGGAGAAATAAACATGCACAACGCTCCTTTCTAAATGAGAGAACTACTGTTTGCCTTCGTTTTTGTAGGGACCATCCATGAGGATGGTCTTGTTGACGTAAACATTGAAGGGATAGCCTTCCCGAATCTTAAGCGTGGGTTGGACGGCCAGGTCATTCCCGATGACCTGAGAGCCCACCATGGTCATGTTCTGACCGACGGCGGCCGTGGCATACTGCCCCATGGACGGCTGAGTCAGAACCGACGATCCGGTGGTCGGCTGGGACAGCTCGGCGCCGGCCGTGAAGACGGACAGCACCAGAGCCGCTCCAAAAATCTTCATGTAGTGGTTGTCCACTTGATCGTGAAACCCGGCGGAACCACTGCTGTCGAGGCCGTTCATTCCCTTGAGGTCGATGAACGACTTGTCGGGAAACCGGAGACGCGTCCAGACGACCTGAACGCGGGTTTGTCCGACGGTGATGTTGCTCGAATATTTCCCGTACAGAACGGAGTTTGCGGGAATCAGCACTTCTTTGTAGTGCCCGGGAATCGTGTTGTAGACATCCATGGTTGTTCGCGCCTCGACGTCTCCGGGAAGGTCGGTGTCGACCCGGGTGAGGAGGACCGCTGGGATCACCGTCCCTTCGGGAATTTCGTAATCGGACATCCGTTTGTGGCGAACGGACTTCAGATAGGCGTCATACTGATTCGCCATCGTATCCTTGAGAAATTTTTCTTTCCCCTTCTGATCGTTGAAGCTCTTGTAGTCCGGAGTCGCGGCCATCCCCGGCGTGGAAGGTATGGAACCCGCCATGGAGGGCATGGGAGGCGGTCCGGGCATATTGGCGGGGAGGCTCGGGATGTAAGGTGTCGTGGGCATACCCGGTCCCGAGGCCCCCCCATTAGGCACGGCGCCGGCGGAAAACCCTGCGGTATTTGAGACCGCTTTCCGAGCCTTTTGCTCGTCTTCGTGACTGGTGTACGCCAACAGAGGCGCGGAGTTGGGGTTGTGACCGGAAGGATAGGAATGCCGATGGACGGCGACGCCTTGCTGCTGATTCCGGGGGGCTTGGAAATAGGCCGCTCGTCCATTCGACGACGAAGAGGGACCCGGCAACTGGGACCCACCGGAATTCTCGATAGGCGCATTTTTGAAGAGAGGCTGAAATTTCGGAATCGTCTTGCCGACCTGGGGGGATTCCATGGGAAGATCGCGCCCGGACGGAAATTGGGACATCACACGCGAGGCCGCCACCTGAGAGTTTTCCGGAGGAGGCTGATTTCCGGAGGACCCGTTCCCGCTTGTGGCCAAATGGGGATGCTGGTTGATCCCGATCAGAACCACAAAGAAAAGGACAATGCCGAGAAAAACAATAATGCCGATGGCTTTTTTGGTGAGAAAAGTCCCCCGCTTGTCTTTTTCGCCGTCCTTCACAACGCTTGGCGGAAGTTCCGCGCCACCAGACATAAAAAACTCCTTTACCGATTAAGAGTGCCGGGGATTTCGTCCCAGCGATAAATACGCGATCCACCGTCGTCAGCCGTTATCGGCGCATCCTCATCCTTGCCGGTCTCCCTGGCTTGGGTGGGAGCATGCGCGGGTGCGGGAGGCGCCAAGACCTGACCTTCGTGGTGGTGAAGGGCCGTCCACCCTGAATTCGTTACGGCCGATGGTGACCCCGAATGATGAGCCGCCTCATGCTGAACGCTGGCAAGAATGGGTGCATTCTTCGGCGAGACGTCCGACCGGGGAGAGGGAGCGGGCGCAGGCGATGGCGCAATAGATGTATAAGCCTGAGGAGGCGGATATCCCGCGTAAGGAGACGGAGCCGGAGAAGAGGGAGCCGGGTACCCATACGGATACATGGCCGGCTGACCCGGCATGGAATAGACGGGAGGCGCGGTCACCACAGTGGGCCCCGCTGTCGAATGATAATGGGTAAAGAGGATCACAACGGCAATCCCATTCAGAAAAGCGGTCACGTAAAGAAAACCTAAAAAACCATATTTCTTTGCAAGCGGTCTTCTCTCCCTCACCGGGATTCTGACCGCATAATCCATCATAGAAAAGCCGTGACTGCGACCATCATCGAAAAAATCTTTGTCCATGCCCCCCCCTACCAGCTGAAGAAGCCACGGCTGGAATCTTTGGCCCGAACGCGATCGATGCGAACGCGCTGACGGTCGGAACCGACGCCCCATTGCAGCATGCCGTGGTCAAACAGTTCTGGAATGATAAGCGTGTTGTTGGCGACGGAATAGTTCGTGAGACTCCCGCTTCCGGAACGATTCATGATGAAAAAGGCCGGGCGAAAGGTCGTGTCGGCCGATCCTGGCATCACGATGTAGGTGAACTTTCCATCATTAAAGACGATGGAGGGACGCCAGGCGGGGTGATCACCGAAGATCTTGTAGCCGGCGTCCACCTTACTGGGGTCGATCTGGATCATGTTGGGGTTGGAGGCGACAGAGGGTGCCGCAAGACGGTCTTCCGTGTGAACCCGATGCGCCCCCTCTTTGAGAGCCGATGGTTGAGGCGTTCTGTCGGGAGTGTAGGAGACCGACCGGGCTGTCGGCGTTGAAAAGTGATGGATCCAGTCGTCGGGATAGTAAAATGAAATACGGAGCACATACTTTTTGGGGTCGGACTTGAGAAAAATATTATAGGTGCGACGATTGGTGTAAATGATCATATTGGTTTCGAGCCCCGACCACTCGGGCTTGATCAGAATATGGGGACGAACAAGGGATCCGCTTCCGGAATCGGACTTGGCGATTGTCCAGTCCACCGTATCGCCAAGGGCAACGGAAAAGACCTTCTCGCCCCGCTGGAGGGCAATGTCACAGGCCCGCAAGGGAGCGCACGTCAACATCGGTTGCCGGTGACCAAACGGATAAACGACAAAGAAGCCGGGACGATAGATCACATCGGCCTTCCCTGTCCGGATGTAGTGACGGAGGGCCATGTTCTTCGCATGGTGGGGCCCGGGCAATCCGGCCTTATCGGCCTTGTGAATCTTGGGATAATTCACTGTATCGGCCAGCGAAATCGCGGGCGAAAATCCAAAAAACACGCTCAAAAAAAGCGACGAAGACGCGAAAAACGAGGCCGCATGCCACCTCTTTTCCGACGGATTGCGAGGGTGTTTCCCAACGAATTTCATGCACAGAGCTCCTGTTTTTTTGTCATTCTTCAGGAATCAATAGTTCTCCTGAGTCCACGAAACGCTTGTAACATAAAAGCCGAGAGGATTGATGAGAATGTCCGACACGCTCGATTTCGGATCGATCTGTACTTTGATAAATCCGCTCCAGAACGTCTTTCCTGTCAAAACCCCACTGGTGCTGTAGGCATCTTCTTCCCATTTCGCCCGCCATGTATTGTCCGATTCCGGCAGAACGGAGATGATCTTGACCTTGACGCTTTGGCTCTTTCCCAGGAGCCCAGGGTTGTGTCCCGAGGTGTAGTAGTGGGTCAAATAGGTCGCCGCCGCACCGGTCGTATGATGGTACAGGTCGGTCACAATCTGCTGTTCCGCGATCGGGTCTCCGAAGACCTCCCGGGACTCCTCGATCCAGTTGGCCACCTCGTGTCGGATCAGGGCGGGATTCTTCAGCGAACTCTGGTTAAGGGGGCGAACGGGAAGGGGATCCCCCATCTTGTTCATGTACACAAGAAACGGAACGAGCTTCGACTGGTGGGTCTGATAGATATAGGCCGCCGTGATGACGATCGAGAGCGCCATGGACATGAAGGCGATCATTCTCCAGGCATTCATCATCTTGATGTAGCCGCCCCATCGCTCGGCGTAGGTCTGGTTCATCAGATGAACGAGCGCGTTATCGTTCTCGTTCGCTGTCTTTTGTTCCTTCCTGGACATTCAGTCTCCTTGTGAACCTTGCCGCTATGTCGATGGTGCATTCTCACAAAGGCAAGGAGTTGATGTGTCAGTCTTCTGTGACCACTACCGACGGCTTGCTTTCCGGCCGCCGCCCCCACCTTTTTTGGCCATCTTGGTGCCAGGGGGAGTGCGTCCCGTTGTGGAATTTCCCGTTCCAGAATCCGGGAGTTTCGTGGGAGCGTCGCCCCCGGATCCTGCTCCGCTTTCGGCTCCGGCGCCCGCCTCCCCTCCCGAATTGAATCCCACCCCACCGGCCATATCGCCGCCAGCCCCTCCTGATTTCGCCCCCGATCCTTTCGAGGCGGACGACGTCATCATGGCCAGTTGTCTGCTGATTCCTGAAAGAGAGCTTTTAATGCCACCCGCCCCGGCCATCCCCATGGCGGCCCCGCCGGCCATCATGGCGGCGCCTCCGGCGGTCTTGACCACGCCACCCGCGGTCCCCAAGGATCCAACCTCACCACCAAGTCTTGACCATCCCTCCCTGTCACCAAAGATCTCTCCAAGCCAGGCGGGAAACTTGCTCACGAGATTCTCAAGAACGATGAAGTACAGGATGACGGCGAGAAGCGCATCGGTTTTGGAATAAGGGGTTGTGCCGTAGCTCCCACCATTGGTCAAAAAGGTTCCGTATTGATTGCCGCAATTCGAGTTATCGTTCGCATGCCAGGGTTCAACCGCAACGGGGGTTCCGGGGGGAAAATAAGGAAGGTTTTCACTTGATGCACACTCACTGTGGGAGGCTAAAAAATTTTTCAACGTGGTTGCCGTTGGCGACACTGAGTGAGGATTCTGGCCATTTTCACCAAGAGTGTTCAAAACAAAGGGAATGGAGGCCATGAACAAGCCACCGATCAGGTAAATCGCCATCAACTGCGCCCCAAGACCAATGGCCCGTCGCACATACGCTCCCGTGTGATCCTTAAACAAGCTAAAGGAGGTCAGTCCGAGCGACAGGGTTCCAAAAACCTGGATAACCGAGCCTTTCACAAGCGTCAATACAAGAGAAAGCGTCATTTTCGCGAAAGCAAAGAGCGTGATGATGGCTCCGGTGATGCCCAGGAGGAGATCAACGAGATTATCCGGCGTAAAAGTCGTCCATGAAAAAACGGAGCCCTTGGGAATGGCTTGGAGAAAGCCGGCAGCGACACGAATTCCGTCAACCAAAAAAGACCCGGGATCCATCGCCATCTTGAAGTCTGTCGCCGTCACCCCACCGTTTGCCCCGCTCGACATCGCAACGTTACGGGTGGTGTCGATGTTCGCAATGATCGTTCCGATGTTCTGAAAAAAATTGAAAATATCTTGGGTGATTAAGGGGGAATAGAGAAAGATTCCGTACCAGAGCGACGTCATGAAAAGAAATTTAACGATCGGTTCAAACGGATTTTCGGCATAGTATTGATTGGCTCCACCGGAAAAAACGGCCAGCTGGATCGTGATCCAGGTGAACTCGACAACCGCCAAAACCTTGAACAGCGTGACGGCGTACTGCCACACCGTATTGCCCATATTCCACACACTCATCTGAAACTGGCAGGTGAGCGCATCGATCTCCTTGACCGTCGTTCCATTGGCAGACGACAGCATCGCGGGAACGGTCGAACACCCCGGCGGAGGCGTGCTATGGACAACCCCTGGAACATGAAAGACGTAGGCGCTTAATACCGACCCGGCAAATCCCAGCGTGCTGAAAATAAACATATAACGAAGCCAAACGGATTTGCTTTGACCGTCCGACGACATCTGAAGGACAAAGGCCAGGCTAAGCGCCACGAGCAAAACCAGCTGCGTCGTCTGCGACGTGAAATCGTTGAAGAGATTGATGAGAAACGTCATGTGCAGCATGGAGAGACTGCCGGTATCGATCATCGAAAATCCCCCAGGAAAGATGCGACAATTCTGCTAGTTGCCATAGTTCCCGCTGACGGTGGTTCCGCCGTTGCTGGCACTAAACGATCCGGAGGTCGCCGTACTCGCGGACCCACCCGCCGATGCTCGCGTCGGAGCCGAACTTGCCGGTGACAAGGTGGAGGTGGCGCCTGTGGTGATGCTGGAAGAAGGAGAGGCGCTCGAGGGGGCCATTCCACCGACCGCCGATCCCGCCCCAACCGCGCTGGCAGGAATGGGATTGGGCGCATTGAGGTTGCTTGAGTTATACCCCCCCATCGGCGTTCCCGTACTTATGAAACTCGGGGGAGTGTAGGGATCTTCCGAGGGCGGAGTCTGAACGTAGGCATTGATGCACCCGCTTGAGGACAGCTGTTCCGACGTCATCGACATCGCCTGGAAACAGCCCGGCATCCAGAGCTTTCCGTTGATGGAGGCTTCTTCCGTCACGGACCGTTCGTAGCCGGCCACTTTTTCCGCCTGTTTTGCGGCCCGGCGCATCGACTTTGTCATATCCTTCGAGACCTGATACTGCTGTTGCTGTTGGATCTGCGATGCGATCTGCATGGAGGTGGAAATTCCGAGCTGAAGGGCCTGGACCGTGCCGGTAAAGCCCACAGCATTCATCGTCGAGAGCATCTCGAGGTTGTACGCATCGGCAGACACCATCTGCGCCTGGTAAGCAAACTCGGAGAGGTCATCGGAAATGCTGCCAAAGGTCTCAGACAGAGAATTGGCCGTCACGGCACCGGCCGTTGGAGGGCCCATCTGACCGGGAGGGGGCATGCCGGCCTGGGCCACCATGTCGGAGACATTACTGGCTGTATCGGCCAGACTCGAGCCAACGTTCGCTCCGATGGCGGCGAGATTGGCGATATTGCCAACAAGACCAAAAAAGCCGCCTCCCGATGGCATGTTTTTGATGTCGTTATAAAACATGTAGACGAGCTCGGCGTCCTGGAGCACCGTCATCGCCTGTTGGGCGATCTTGACGTACCCTTGAGCGTCGGACTCGATCGCATGCCAGTCGTTGATGACCGTGTTCCAGAAACCCGTAGGGGCCTGTGTGATGGGCGTATTGGTCGTCGGGATCGCCAGCGCCTCGCGGGAGAACGAGGACAGAAGGAGACATGTCGCCAGAAGAACGGCTAAAGAACGACTCAAGGGATGTTCTTTCAACGCCAGCATCATCGTCACCTCTTCTTATTCACGAGAAAAGTCCGCACTGCCCCCACCGACAACCCCATCGTAAAAGATGTGCCAGTACAGATCTCGCCATTCTTCGGCTTCGTCCACAAGTTTCCGACTTTTGAGCCAATAAAACGGCCAGATCTCGCCATGTTTTTCCTGAAACTCGCGCATGGCGGCGATGTCTTCCTTGTGACTGACGCCACAAAAGGCCAAAGTGGCCGAGTTGATGGCGATCATCAGGGAAAAGAGACGGCGTCCATCTGGACTTTTGAAATAGTAATGCTGTTTGTAAGTGGCGTCGGCCAGAATCTCGATTTCCCGGTCGTTGAGATCCATGGACATATAGAACTCCCGCACAGACTCAGAACGCGCATCCTTGTTGGGAAGATAGATGCGCGTGGGTGTCTGGCCGAGGATGACGTCCTTGATCGAGGACTTCACCACGTCGGCAATGCTCTGGGTGGCGAAAACCACCGCAGCATTCTTGGAACGCATCGTTCTCAGCCAGGCTTCGATCTTCGACTTGAACATGTCGTGATTGAGCATGGTCCAGGCTTCATCGAGACAGATCATGGTGGGAGAACCGTCGAGGCTCCTTTCGATCCAGTGAAAAAGGTAATCGAGCACCGGAGCCACAGATTTTTTCCCGAGCGTCGGGCTCATCAGATTTTCCATTTCGAACACGACAAACCGCCCGTCTTCGAGGCTGTTCTCTTTGGAATCGAGCAAATCCCCGAGGGGCCCTTCGGCGGTGTAGTACTTGATGGCCGACTTGATCGTCTGGGACTGGATCTGTTGATAGAAGTCGGAGATGGTCCACATCCGGTTGGGATCGCTGGCCATCGTCGTGAGGGCATCCATGATCAGCTCGCGGTCCCCTGGAGTCAGGGCTTCCCCCGTCCCTTCGAGCTGAAGGGAAATCATCATCTCGAGCCAGTTGGCCGCCCAGTTCCGTTCGGCCTTGTCGTCGATGTTGGCGAGGGGAGCGAAAGTGAGCCGTTGATGTCCGGAGAGAATGTCGTAGTGCTTTCCAAAAGAGGCCGTGCAGATTCCGTAAGCCGCATATTTGAAATCAAAACAGTAAACGCGGGCACGGGGATAGCGGAAGAACTGGGCCATCATCAGAGCTATAAGCGTCGATTTACCTGCACCGCTGGGTCCGATGACAAAAGAATGTCCGACATCGGAGTAGTGCGTGCTGAACCGGAACTGCGCCTGCCCGCGCGTCCGGGTGATGATGAGGGGGGGACCGTTCAACCGGACATTCCGTTCGTTCCCGGGCCACACGGAAGTGGTCGGCAGCATGTCCGAAAGATTGGCGGTCGAGATCAGGTTTTTGTGAACCTGATAGATCGCCCCATGGCCTGGCAAGCTTCCGAGGAAGGCTTCGACCGCATTGTTTTCCTCCAACATGGACATGAATCCCAGACCGGAGAGAACCTTTTGGATTTCTTTGGTGTCCTCGTCGACCTTTTTCTCCGTTTCTCCGGAAATCACGATGGTCGTCGTGTAGTAGCCGTACTTCACCGTCCGGGAGTCGTTTTCTTTCATCGCAATTTGAACGTCATCGGCCATCTCGACCGCGTTCAGGTTCGGTGTCGCATTGGCGTCCCCGGATCCGAAGTATTTTGCGATCTGTTTGGCGAGAGAAAACCTCCGTTGCATCCAGTGCTTGTACGTCTTCTCCAGAATCTTTTTCGCATCTTCCGTGGAGAGGGCCAGGAAACGGGTACTCCAGCGATAATTGGAGGGGATGGAATTCAGGGCGTCGAGAATGCCGGGATAGGACTCGTTGGGAAAGCCGGCAATCGTGATCGTCCGGATGTGATTGCGTCCGATGATTGGGCGGATGCCTCCCGTAAGATCGCCGGCCCCTTGGGCCAGGAGAACATCGAGAAAAATCGGGAGCGTGGGCGGGTTCATGGCGATGGCCGACGACCCACGGAGACAGGCGCTCAGAAAAGAAATGATGCCGGAATTATCGAGTCGGGCCATCGAGAGATGCGAGCTCAGAAAGGATTCGATTCTCTCAACCTGTTTAATAAAGGCAGGCAGAACATCGCCAATCTTTTCCACTCCCGTCTCTTCATGTGTTTCGAACAGAAACTTCTTCACGCTCTGTTCGACATCCGGCGGCGTCAGCCAGGTCAGCGTCAGATAGTATTGCGATTCGTAGGACGCGTCATGACCTTCCGCAAGGTTGAACATGCGGCGCCGTTCCTCGTCGATCAGGGCCGTTGTCGGATCGGGGAAGGCTCCCCGCATAGGGTACCCCGGGCTGATGTGCCGGATGGCATCGACGTTCAGGATCCATCCGGTCTCGAGAAAGGTAAACGCTGTATTGACGGCATTCACGAGCGCCATCAGCTCAGAGGCGGTGGCCGAGTCGAGATCGGGACCCACGTAGCGCCACCCCACCATGAAGGATCCGTCTTTGTTCATGATGACGCCAGGGGCCACGAAGATACACCAATTCAGGAGATCGGAGAGGGATTTGGAACGGTCTTTCTTGAGTGCCAGCATAAACTATTCGCTCCAGGGCTCGAAGTAAGCATAATAACGGGGATTCGCATACATGGTCGGAACGGCCCGATAGAATTTCTGGTGTTTTACATAGCGCATGAACACCCGATACATTTTATGATCCGATTGAGCCATCTTTCGGAGGACGAGAGAACCGATACTAAACACAAGAGTGCCGGTAATGAGGTTGACGATATGGAGACCTCCGGCAATCCCGACGATGATCGATACCAGTGCCAGAAACTGCATGGGCTCGCGTTCTCCTCCGGCCACAAGCACGGGGCGCATGAGTGATTGATGAATAGGTGTTCTCGGAAGCTCATCGACTCTGGCCACGATGTCTCTCCTTCAACAAACGAGAGGGGAGACATGACGCCTCCCCGTCACGCGAGGGTTTACGAGGGTTACAGGGAAGCCCCACCCATAAAGAAACGGGTGGCCACCGTCCCCGCCTCGAGGCTTCCGGCAATTCCAAGCCCCACCTTGAAAAACTTCTGCGCCCCTTCGTGCCCCTGAGACTGTGTCATCCCCCAGAAGAGAAGAACGATCGTGATGATGGCGATCCCCTGGGCGATCGGCCCGGTCATTTCCATGATCACGGAATTGAGGGTGTAGTCCCAGGGCATGGATCCAGCCGCCGCCCCCGTCGCATAGGCGGGACGAACTGCCATACCACTCATGGCCAAAAAGGGAACGGCATAGAAAAGCCAGAACCGGGACACTGCGTTTTTCAGAACCTTCATAGAAAACCTCCTCAGATGGAAAGTTGTTGCGTTCGATTGGGTCAAACGTTAAAAACGGGTTTGACCCCACCAATGGGCTCGAGAACGTATCCACGTTCACGTGTCCATCCCTTGACCCGGACAATTTCTTTGACGAGCCGTCCGGGGTCATTTTCATGACGTTTTTTCGTTTTCGAGATAAACACAATGACATTCACCGCCTCAGCGATGAATTCCGGGTCGACGCGACCGCCGACGTCCTCCGCGACAAGCTGTTCGATACGCTTGAGTCCCGCCTTCGCATTGTTCGCATGTACGGTGGCCACCCCGCCGGGATGCCCGGTGTTCCAGGCTTTCAGAAGATCCAGCGCCGCCCGGTCGCGGACCTCGCCGACCACGATGCGGTCGGGGCGAAGACGGAGTGTTGCCTTCAAGAGATGCTGCATCGTCACAATATCGCGACCCGCAATGCGCAGAGTTCGGAGCTCAAGGCGATTCACGACGGGACATTGAAGCTCCCGGGTATCCTCAATGATGACCACCCGATGTTCTGGCGTCGCCTGTCCGATTTCATAAAGCAGCGCATTGCAAAACGTCGTTTTACCGGACGAGGTCGATCCCACTACGAGAATGTTCTGACGATCGGCGCACAGGCGACCGAGAATGTCCCGGGCGGTACCGGTCAGGACAGCCTCTTCCGCAACCTCCTCCTGTCCGAACTTTTCGTTCAGAAATTCATCATTGATGATTCCGGCCGCCAGATAATCGTCCAGGGTAAAGACCTTCGACGCTTTTTTCCGGATGGCGAAAATGGGGGCATCGACAACGGGCGGAATCAGTCCTTCGATACGGCTTCCATCGGTGACCAGCTCCCCTTCGACAATCGGCGTCTCGACCGTCAGGGTGAGCCCCAGGCTCGAGGCCACGCGGTTCAGAATGGACTTGGCTTCCGGAGCTTTGATGGTCACGTCCGTCTTGCGCATGCCTGATCCGAGAACATCGATCCAGACAGATCCATCCGCGTTCAGCATGATCTCGATACAGTCCGGATCATCCATGAAAGGTTGGATGGCCGCACTTTGGAGGCGAAGTCCGGCTTCGGTGCGGGTCTTAAGATCGACGCCCTCAGACATCCTCCGCTCCTTCAGAGCCTTCCCCCGACGGGCCGCCGGTCTGCTGGGACAGTTTTTCTTCCTCTGCCATCTCCTGAAGAACGTCCTCATCGGGAGGCAGCGGCGCGAAGGCAGCCGCCTCTCCTTTGCGAATACCCGTCAACAGAATCTGCGCCTCCTCGTCGGATTGCCTCTGGATATCCGCCGTCAGGCGTGCGAGAGCCGCGTTGTCTTTCCCGTTCTTCGTGGAGCCCTCCTGAGACAAAAGCATGCGCAACAGGGCCGTCTTGACGAAACAAAGAAGCCGAATGGATTCAATAGGGTACGCATCCGCCACATTCCGGGATGTTTTTCCGAGAATGGCCAACGGATCCGAGGATGAGGCGTTCACCAGATCCTGAACCAAATGGCCCAGAATCTCGGCCGGTGACATTTTTACCGAGGCAGCGTAGGCTTCAAACGCCTCCAGTGCGGCATCCTCAAAAGAAAGCTTGAGCGTTTTCAAAAGGAGACCTCCCGATTAGGAACATTCTTTCATGAAAAAATTCCCGAAACGCATTTTGTCCGATTCCGGATCGAAAAAGTGGCTTTTGTCCGACAGCCTCAAAAATCGTCCGATCCGAGTTGGAGCCCGCCCTCCAGCTCGAGGTCTCGATCATGCGACTCTTCTTGGCTGACCGACTGGGCGAAATCGAGGGTGACCTCCCGATGGACGGCCTGTTCGGGGGTCAGGTTTCTCTCATTGGTTCTCTCGAGTTCTCTTTCCTGTTTGTGTTCGACCTTTTGTTGGCGTTTCACAAGATACTTTTCGATCTTGTCCTCCTGGTGATCGAGATAAAAACGCCAGCGGCGCCAGAAGTCGGCTTCGATTTCGAGTTTGGCCTTGAAGTCGTCGTCGACGCCCTGAAGTCTCTGGAATTCAGTGATATTGACCTCGCGATACGACCCGTTGATGTTTCGTTCGCTCCGGTAAGCATCATAGGCGGGCGTCAGGAGATGGCCCTTGTCGGGATCGATGTCGCCAAAACGGGCGATCCGGATAAGACCCGTGCGCCGATCAACAAGGATCACCTGGTTGGCCCGGACGTAGGGAGCCAGAGGATCGACAGGAATGTAAGAAAGGGCGACCACCTTTTGAAACTCAATGTCGCGGTTCAGCTCGAGTTGGGCGAAGGAGACCCCTCGATAAAAAGACGTCGAGTGTCTCATGTCAAAATCGTAACGGCTTTCTTCGAGGCCGGGAGGAACGAGCCGCGTGTCGAGACGGAAGCCGCGAGACCTCAACTCGTCCAGGGACAAGACATACTTCCTGGCATGATGGAAGACATAGAGGCGCGGCGAGGATCGTTTGAGGGAATACAGGATTTCATCATGGGAAGGAAGAATCTTGTAAACATTTTTGTGACCATCGATCAGTTCGACCATTCTGACAGTTGACTTCATGAGAAACTTCATTCTCTTCACTTCTTCGAGGTGCTCGATCTGATCATAGACCGTTTTGAAAGTGCGGTGGGCGGGGTTAAGGTCGAGGATCCGGTCCTTTGACATGCGGTAGCGGATCCGGTCGTCGATAGGCGTCCAGCGCATTTCGTGGGCCACATGGTTGAGAGTGGGAATATCGGGTCGCCGCCCAAGATCACGGATGAGGTTGACCCCGAGACGGAAGGGAAGGGTGCGGGTCAGGCGATACTGGGGAATATGGTAGGAAATGTACGTCTTGTGACGATGTTTATCCCACCCCCTATACACCTCAGGAATCACGAGGTGGACATGACGCAAGGCCGTGTCGTTGTGTTCTGCACCAAGCAGGATGGCGTCATGTCCGCGTCGTTGCATGTAGGCTCGAAAGGCCTCGATCACCTTGGGAGTGAGATCGTTGACCAGAAATCCAAACTCCGGAGACACGGCCACTTTCCAAAAGGGAACATCCCGGCGGAGACGGAGGATCTCTTTGTTCAGTTGCTCGGCATAGCCAAGGGGATCATGGACGGGTTGCTTATTGAAGTCATAGAAGGTCGGATAACTGATGCCGTCGGCCGCCCCTCCCTTGCGATACATATAATTCACCGCCTGAAAGAAATCGGCGGTCCGAAAAGACAACTTCGTGACGCGTGTCGTCACACGCTGCCGGTTGGCGGGATGATAGTTGATCATGGCATTCGAGACAAAGGCGCGCAGATGTTTTTCCAGAATCATGGAACCCTCCTGAAGGTGAAAAGTGGACTGACCCGACCGATGATGTCGGAAGGCGCAACGGGACCAAAATAGCGACCGTCGAACGAGAGGTGGTAGGTCGGAGCCAGGAGAAGGTAGCCAGAAAGTTTTCCTGAAAAGGTCACATGAGGAACCGGGTGGCCGCTCGTGTCGACAGCCAGCCTCCTTGTATTGGGAATCGTCTGGCCGTTGATCACGGTCCCATTCTTTCCGAGCACCACCCGATCTCCAGGAACACCGTAAACACGTTTGAGAACAGGGATGACATGACCCGGGCAGGTCGACGAGGCTTTGAGGTAGGTTCGCCGGAAAGCAAGCCTGGCGAAGTCCAGGGGGATGCAGGCGGCAACGAGATCACCTCGACGAATTTGCTGGGACGAGGAGAGATCGAGAAGATACAAACCAAAAGGCTCGGAGTCGGAGATGTTGACCATGACAGATAGTCCGAAGAGAAAACGCATGGTCAAAAAGGCAAGCAGCAGAATCAACGAAGGCCACAAAAAAAGATGCCTTGAAAATTTCATGGACCACCCCCCAATCAATGAGAAAAATCTTAACGACTTTTTGGGGAGAAACAGGGAAATGTCCGATGAGAAAAAAATATGAAAGAAATTAAAAGAAATTAGAAAATACCCGGTGGAAAGTATAAAGATGCGAAGAGGAGAGAATTGTAAAAATTTATGGTCAAAGAAAAATCAATAGAATGGGAAAAACAGGAAAATGCCCATATCAATATTCGTGATCTTTTTATGGAAAAACATGATGAAAAGCGAAGATGCAAGACAGATATAAAAATATCAACAAAGTAAAAAATGACATTTTGTCCATTTTTGAAATAACGATTTTCCTCAAAGGGGAACGGATCGCATAAATAAAAAAAAATTTATATACAAAAATGACCGAAATGCGATGAAGATACAAATCGTAAGATGATGTCAGAAATGAAAAAACACGGTTATTGCATCGTTAATTTTTAGAAAAACGATGAGGCTTTTTGTTAGAACTAAAACTACAGCGATTTACCAAGTCACGCAAAACATCACCACAAAAGAAAAAAAAGAGGGTCGGGAAATTTACTTCTTGTACTCTTTTTCATAAGGAGGGGGTCACAAAATTTTCGGACAAAGAATCATCAAAGAAGTGGGGATCTGGTAGCGTAAGGTGGTGAGGAATTTTTCTAGGAACAACACACCAAAGGAGGGGGATTTGAGATACATAAAGATCGTGTCGGTAGGGGCGGGAATCGGGGCCTTTGCCTCAATGATAGGCGGCTGGGCACTGATGGTCACCATTCTTTTTCCTGTCGTATGGATGGTACTGGAGAACAAGAAAGAGTACTGGACGCTGGCCATCGGATATTACATCGGTGTGTCATTGGAGGATCCGTGGCTTGTAAAAAACTTTCTGGAACATTTCACGCCTCACCATGGAAACATAAACGGCTCTCTCGGCGTGTTGGGAACGGGAATTGCCGTTCTTCTGCTTTCGTTGACGTGGGTCTTTCCAAACCCAAAAACATTCGGGGAAGAGTATCGGTATCTAGCGGGAGGACTCAGCTTGCTCGTCGTCCAGTGTGCGCTTCCTCTCGTGCCTGGCTTAGAGCTAAACGGGTACGCCAGTCCTTTCGTGAGCGCAGGACTTCTGTTTCCTGGGACGGGATATGCCGGAATTATCCTCGAAGTTTTTGCGATCACAGGCATGGCTTATCTTGTGAAAAGCGATCTGACTCTGACGAAAAATCGAACAAAAAACATCACGATTCTTGCCGGAATTTTGCTCATTCCCCTCTCAATCAATGTGTTTTTTGCGCAAAAATCGCACGAAAAAATCGATGCAATCGGGAAGAAAACATTGATGATTATCGACCCAAGCAACAATGCCTCATCGTTTTTGCAGACGATTAAAGACATCGATACGGGCATCAATGACCACGACATAACCGTATTGCCGGAGGGGGAAATCGGCGTGTTGACGCCACAGAAAATCATGGCATTGGACAAGATGAACGCCTACGCTCTTCTCAAGAAAAAGGCCGTCATCGGAACGGGAACGCTGGTCACGGTAACGAAACAGAAGGCATTCATTATTGGCTTGGGATTCTCAAAAAACGTCCTGTTCGAACCGGAGCGATATGTCATTCCTGTGATCAATCTCATAGGAAAAGGAGACTTCGAGACGGAAAAAAAGTCGGGAGGGAAGCCGATTCAATGGAAAGATACAGTCATTCTTCCGAGCGTCTGCTTTCAGGATGTTCTTTTTGGAGAGCTTCTCAAGACAAACTTCGAGGCGAGGAAGATGAGAGGAAAGAGGATTGTGGCCGAAATGGACTCGGTATGGTTTGGAGCTGGATCGGCCTATGAAAGGGTACAGCACGACTATCTCTGGAGCGAAGCCCGGCTTTTCGGGATACCTGTTGTCCGTGGTCTGGACGGGTAACGGCAACGATGGCACCCATACGAATCAGCACGAAACAAGAAATGATCAAGATGGGACTAGGTTCGTTGATTCCTGAAGAAAAAAAACGGGAAAAAAGAAAGAAAAAAGAGAGCCTCCCCCATCAATATCTTTGGGAAAGGATCGCTCTCGAATGGAGAAATCGCGCCGTGTATGAGTTGAAAAATGGCGTTCCGGGAAGACGATACGTGATCGACATTGCCTTTCCGGACATAAAGCTTGCGATCGAAATAGACGGGTGGCAGTACCACGGAAAATACCTGGAACAATTCAAGAAAGACAGGATTCGGCAAAACGCACTGGCGATGAACGGATGGCGGGTCCTCCGTTATTTTCATGGACAGATCATGCAAAACAGGGAAGACGTCGTGGATGAGATAAGGGAGGCGATACGCATTATCGAAAGCGAAAAAAGACATTCCATTAATGGGGAGGGGCGGGCGGACAATAAAGAAGAAGGAGAACGCCGATGAAAAAAATCTCCCATCGCGTGATCACGGGATCGTTGATGCTGGCGATGCAAAGCCGTCCGGAGGCCGTCATCGGAGCCGTTGTCGGGAGCATGATGCCGGACATCGACATCAAGCTAGGAATCGCACATCGGACATGGACACACTGGTGGCCAATGTATGCGGTTCCGATGTTTGTTATCACAAGCATGGAGCATAAAAATGCGTTCCGGACGTACATGGGACAGGAGGTTTCAACATTACTTTTCTGGATGTGTGTCGGCGCATTGCTTCATCTTCTGGAAGACAGCCTGACCGTGATGGGCATTCCCATGATCACTCCGGTGCCGGCTACGGAAGTCAATGGTGTGCCGTGGCTAACGCGTAAGCGACGTTTTTCTCTGGGGATCACCCATACGGGAGGCATTCTGGAATATCTGATCATGGTCATTGTTCTGGTTGTGGCGGTGGTGGTGATCAAACAAAATCCCGCCTACCAGAACGAGCTGATGGCCTGGCCAAAAATGTTTATCCAAAGCCTGAAAATCTGAAAATCATGCAGAACATACGACCGACAGACGAACAGCATGCGATGATCGAGAGCTTTGTCCGTGGTGAATCTTTTATCGGAGAAGCCGTTGCGGGATCGGGAAAATCATCGACGATCCGGATGATGGTCGAAGCTGCCCAAGACAAAAAAATCCTTTGCTTGGCGTTCAACGCGGATATTGTAAGCGCGTCAAAAAAGCGGGCTCCGGCGAACGTAGACTGGAAGACGATCCACGGATTGGCCTATCAGAACACGCCGGGAGACCTCAAGGAGAGGCTTGTCGAAAATACTCTCCAGATATGGATGGCCTACGAAAACTACATTGCCGGAAACGAGGAACTCAGAAGCAGAATCGACAGGATCGGGAAGGTGAGAAGAGAGCTGTATAAGGAAAAAACGGAATTTTACGACCGGGACAGAGAGCGAAGGAAGAGCATCAATATTCTGAGAAATACGATCGTCCGATACGAGCAATCAGAAGATCAGGACTTCAATGAAACCCATTTTCCGGAACTGACAAAACACCAGTTGATGTTCAAAGCGATGCAGTCAGGCTTAGACAAAAAGATCATTGTCGAGGGGATTATCGCACCGATTGTTGAAGTGGCCGCCACCCTCTGGAAGGAGAGCATTAGAACGGAGTCGGTGCTACCGATCACCCACAACACCTACCTGAAGCTGTTCGGCCTCATGCCGGGAGCTCTCGGATACGATGCGATTATTGTCGATGAGGCACAGGACGTGATGCCGATCGCCAGGCGGATTATCGACGCCAATGTCTCGACGCAAAAGATATGGATCGGAGACGGAAACCAGCAAATCTACGGATGGAACGGTGCCAGGAACATCATGCGAAGTTTATGTGGACTGAGGCGCATGACATTGAGCCAGAGCTTTCGGTACGGACCGGCATTGGCGGAATACGCCAACAAGATCCTGGCCGTCAAGAAGCGTATGGACATCGGGGCCTTCGTCCAGGAGATCCGGGGAACGCCGGAGATCGAGACCAAAGTCCATACGAAGGAGAGACGAGAAATCCCGGACGTTGTCATCGCTAGAACAAACGCCGGAGTTCTCGAGGCCGCCATCGAACTGATCGAAGCGGGACGCAAGGTCCACGTTGTCGGAGGGATTGGTCCTTTTAAAACGCATCTTCTTGAGGCGTATAAACTGAAAACAGCGGGAAAGGTGGAGGGAGGAGGAACCTTTGCCTCTTACGGCTCGTGGCGGGATCTTGTCGAATTTTCGAAGTCGATCGACGGCCGGCAGTTTGGGACGACGGTACGTCTGGTGGAAAAGTACCAGAATGCGGTGCCGGAGCTGGTGGCCGCCATCGAGCAATATGTGGGACGGAAAGGGAGCCGGAATGTCGTCACGGTGACCACAGGGCACAAGGCGAAGGGGCTCGAATGGCAGAATGTGAGAATTCACGAGGACGTGATGCCGTTCGTGACGGAAACGGGCGGCATGACGATCTATGCGGAAGAAGAAGCTAATCTGATGTATGTGATGGCCACCAGGGCACGAGAAGAGGCGGACATTTACCACCTGCACAATGCGCTGAAAACGACATGGGACCTGGTGAAGAAAAACGAGAAATAGAAAAAGAAGGCCCGGCCAAAAGGGAGCCGGCAAATCGGGACCTAAAGGTTGACTCGATGAAATTTTGAAATGAAAGACCTGACGACTTATTTCCCGCTTTTTGTCCTGTTATCCATCTTACAAAGCATTTGGCAATTTTCAACGATGGTCTTGCCACCATGACTCCATGGAATAATGTGATCGGCTTCCATTTCACTTAATTCGTAATGTTTGTCCTCGCCACGTTTGTGACAAAATGGGCATATCCCATTCTGCCTTGCATAGATTTTTTGCTTTGTCTTTTCGTCAAAAACCCGCAAGTTCAAGGTTTTCTCGTTGCCAGTCAAGAGATACTCAAAGATCCCCTTCTTGTTGTCCACCTCATCATCGTCTATTAGGGTCACAATCCGTTTTTCAAGTTCCGCCGCATTCAGCTTTTTATCTTTGTACTTGTTGTAGAATACACCCCAAGATAAGCCCTTCATCAACTTCGTTCTGGCATTGTCTTGATTCGGAAATATGCGTTTGACCCAATCAAACACAGCTTGCCAGTATTGCCATAGCTCCTGTGCGTCGCTGTCGTGTTGATGCGCACTCATATAACCTTCAATCCGACCATCGGAAATCCAATCAAGTGCGGTTTCTAAGATTTCCTGTCGGATTGAAGAGCCATTGACAAGCTTATCGCGCCCTTCTTGTATGGCGGGGGCCCCTGTTTTAGAAAACCATCGCTTAGCGTCAGCGAGCCAGGGACCGGTGTAAATGGCGTTCCGTAATTCTTGGTCGGTCAGTTTTTCCCCGGCAATATTAATAATTCTGAACCAATCTAGCTTTTCGCTATCCGTTCCTTCACAGATGTAGACCGCGAGGTTGTAATCAAGAATTGCCTGACGTTTGTCAGTGGGGAGATTGTGAAAACCAAGCGTTGAACCGTCAATCTCGAGCGAAAAGTCACCCTGTACATACTGGCAAATACTGATGGTGCGCTGTTGACCATCCATTAATTCGAAGGAATCCTCGCCGGTTTTAACCCAATACATCGTATTGAGGGGGAAATTCTTTCGGACTGTGTGAATGACCTCATTGCGCTGTTTCTCCTTGTAGATAAATTCGCGTTGGTACGCTGGACGAATGTTCAATAGCCCACCAAAGCCGACCACCCCTTCTTCACCCTTATCTTCATAGCCAGCGAACAACTCGGATACTTTGATGTTGTGTAGAACTATTTTCATATCAGAGCTTCCGTTTGATAATAATTCGTGAATACGGACAACGCGACTTACCGTCCTTAGTGATGGCAACATCCGTTCGCCCGCGATAATTTTTTGTTACACCGATTTCTTTACCTAGATCGCCACAGGCTACGCCAATGAGTTCAAATTGATCTGGGTTAAATTTATCGAGAAAAGAATCTGGTACACCCATCATTCCCTCGTAATCACAAGGTATTTCATTTGTCTTACCGACATCAATGGCATCGAGATTATCGTAAGTAGGATATTCGATCGGCGAGTATTTTTTGAAGAGAGGGAGTTCTTCGTGACGGTGCGAGTTGTCCATATTAGTGAACCACCGAACTCCCTTAACTCGGATATATTTTCTCCCTTGTTCGTCAATACGGAAGCCAGCTGCTCTCAAAGGATAGTGATGAGGAACACGAAATTCTCGATCACCACTATGTATACTCTGCCCTAACCAAAGTCTGTTCTCTTTTATTAACCGAAATATTTCTTTGTAATGTAGCGCATTCATGTGTCCAATAATAAGAAACTGTTTGCGATATTCGACTAGCTGCGCAACATACTCCCGGAACAGGGAAAACGGTGGATTGGTGCAAACAATATCAGCCTGCTTTAAAAAACCAACACATTCCTGACTACGGAAATCACCCGCGCCGTAAGAGGCATCACCATTCAGTCTCCATGATGTCTTTGAATTGTGTTCGAGTATATATTGCACGTCGGAAAGATCAGTTGCACCGTGGCCATGAAGATCCGGCACTTCGTTGATTTCTATAGCATAGGGTTCCTTACCGTCCGGCTTTAGCCCTTCGATATGAGCGGTCGGTAATTGACCGCCAACAATAGGAGACAACACATAACTGGTAGCAATGAGCTTCTTAAGCCCTAGTGCATTAAAGTTCAGAGCGAAATATTTGAAAAAATTACTCTCAAATGGATCGTCGCAGTTACAGAGTATGATCTTCCCACGTAACTGCGATTTATAATGTTTCAATTCATTCTCGATATCGACAAGTTGTGTGTAGAACTCGTCTTGTTTCGCTTTTTTCGCATGAGATAGTGCCAGATTCCGTGATATGTCTACAGTTTGTTTAATAGTCATTTTATCGCTTATCCATTGTCTCGAAGTCATTTCTTGCTAGGTAATTTACTTTCCGATCGTTTTATGGAGGAACAAATCGATCAGGCCAGGGTATGAACCCAGAAGTTACCTTCGTGCAGGCGGAAAGGAGAGGATCGTCGATGGAGCATTTGCAGGTGCTTCGTCTTGAGTCGGCCTATTCGTCGAAACCGACGAGAATATATCGCCGGACCAACGCCCGCAAAGTATCACGAATGACAGAGCAGTTCAAGAGAGCGATGAAAGGGGAGGCGTTGGCCTCCCCATTCCCGTCCTAAACCATGCGAAGGGCTTTAAACCAGGACGGCGAGCCATGTTCGCAAACGCCATCGAGTTCGACCTCGCACCCGTCGAGGGCCGAGGCCTTGTCGAAGATGAAGTCGCGAACGAGATGGTCGATAAGGACTTGGGTGGGAACAAGGGAATCCGAATCGGAGTGGATGGCAGGAAGGGAAGAGTTCATCGTCAATCTCCAGATAAAGGGTTTTTCTTATGTGATATATATTATATATAAATACAGAAGGAGAAGTCAAGGATGGAAAGATCGGACAGTCAAGGGTTTTGGGGGAAAATCATGGTAGCGTAATCGGGCGATGACGGTGTTTAACCAAAGGAGCCAGCATGGAAACCCAGAAGTTACAGGACTGGAACGAGATTCTCGAATGGACAAGCAAGGATTGGCAGGAGTTCACACAGAATGCGTCACCGAAGGAGGTCTTGCAAGTGGAGGCCTTCTTGTCTCTCTCTCGACGAAAGCTCCTTGAAGCGGGGCAGGATCCGAACATTCTGCCGGAGTCGCCGGGAGCCTGGATCACGGAACGGATGGAGGAAGGAGAGCTGCGCGAGATGGTGGGACTCAAAAAACAGGAGACGGAAACGGACTTTTACCAGGGGGAACCCGACCGGAGTGATTCACCTGGGGAAACGGTGACAAAAGGGTTTGAGGAGATCCTGGAAGAAACGCTCCCGGAGGGATACGACTGGGAACGGATCATGGGGTGGTCGGCGGAGGAGTGGACGAGGCTGTTCCAGCATGATATCGCCCTGACGAGGAGGGTCTCTCTCGTTTACGAGATCAACAAGAAGACACTGAAAGAAGGTCGGACGCCGTTCTTTTTTATCGGATATTTTCTTCCCCGATCGCCATTTTCGTTCGAGTTCGCCAAGAAATCGCTCACGGAACTGATGGAGATCCTGGCAAAGATCAAGCGAACGAGAGAGGAGGGACGATGATACCGGAAATAAACGAGAAGGCAATCGAGTCCTTTTGTGCGCAGGCCCTGAACGCCAGGGTCGGCGGGAAGCGCATGGGAGATATTGTTGGGGCGACTGGAAATGCCTTGAAGCGGACGCTCGCCCTCGCCGAGATGATCGAGGGACGGGGACTGACCTCGACGGAAATGATGATCGAAGTCTCCGACGATATGAATGAGAACGAGAAGGAAAAGGAAGACGAGATCCGGGCTCTGATTTCCGAAGAAAAGAGGATGAAAACACCGAAGCAGGACAAGCCTGGATATCACATTTTTGAAAACATGATCGGAAAGGCCGCAGAGGGGATACGGAAGACCTTCGAGGAGATAAAGCGATACAAGGCCGAACAATGGCTCATGTGGGCATCGGTCGTGGGCACGGGATCCATTGAGGGGGCCAAAAGTGTGCTTGACGGAACCATCCGGGGGAACAATATCTTCCTGGTGGGGCTTCTGGCCGCCAGCCTGGTCTATGCGCGTCCGATCGGATTCAAGATGATCGAGAAAAACTATCGGGAACTGAACAAACAAGCGATCCAGCGGGACATTGTTCAGCATGGGCTTTATCTGGACGGGGCGGATCCCACGCAGAAAAAACACATCGGACAAAGGGAATATCTCCGCTCATTCGACCAGGTGGCCGACACCTACGTCCCGATCGGATTCGACATCACGTATGTGAGGGAAGGGCAAGAAATTCTCGGACAGAGCGGATGGGAGACGACCGAAGAAGCGGGCTATCTCGTGAAGGCGACAGACGGCACAGATCTTCCGGGGGCGTTTGTCCCGGCGCGGGAATTCCGGGGAAAGGGGGGCCTCGCGCCGGAACTGGAACAAAAATTCGCCGTGACCGCTCTGAAAATCGAAGAGCCGGGAGGAGCCTACTACATCGGGAAAGACGGAGACTTCCAGTATGCCAAGGAAGGAGAATGGCTCGTCCGGGACAGAGTGGGGAAAATGAAGACCATCCCGGAAGAGATATTCACAGAATCGTTCGAGAGCCGGGCCAAGGAGCGTCAGGTGGCCGGAAGGCGCCGGTGATGAATGAGGATACTAAACGCAAAATGCTACAAACCAAACTCTTTTTTTTAAAAGAGTGTGACCCGGGAGAGATCCCGGGCAAAAAACGAGAGGGCCATCTTCCGATTGAGGCCGGCGTCGCGGAATGAGGTTGTCAGGGTAACCACCCGTTCATCGCCGTTCTCGAGGACGAGAGAGAGGGTGGAGTAGAGCCAGAGATAGCGACCATCGTTCTCCCATCGTCCTTGGGTCGAGATGAGCAGGTGAAAGGGAGCATTGTCGTTGGTGGTGATAATGAACCCCTGTTTTTGGAGAACGGTGGCCAGTGTGGACGCCGCCAGAGTATCGAGGGGGCCGGAGCCGGAAACGATCCGGACGACCATGAAATCGTGGATGCCGGAGAGTTCGACGGGAATGAAGGAGTGGGCTCCCCCGAACGCCTGATAGAGAAACGCCTGGCGATTGAGAGCCTTCATGGTTTTCCGGTAGGCGAGGACGGCCAGAAGGCGGCGGGTGGGTTGGCGTTCCAGGGTGGCCACCTTGGCATCTCTGGCAAGCTTGTCGAGGAGGATATGGATCCGGCGCTCGGCGCGATGGCGGGCGGACAGAAGATCGAAGGAGGCGATCACGCAGGTCTTCTCCTGGGTGGCGTCACCGAAGCTCGACAGGATGCGAATGTCGGGAAGGATGAGATCGGAAGAGATGTGGGTGACGACGAGGGTGGTCTCCCGGGTCCGGAATCCTCGCCGTTCACGTTCCTGGGCGTACTGCGTCTTCACGTGGGCGATGATCTGATCCCCGATGAGGGAGGAGGCCATGGCGAAGGCCCCTTTCTCGCTATCGGCGCACCCTTCGGCGTAGAGCATGGTGTCGGTGTTGGGCGGAACCATGCGGCGGGTGTCATGGGGTGAGCGGACATCGTCGTAGGAGGTGGCGCAGGAGGACAGAGCCAGGGCCAGCGACAAGGCGGCCAGGGCAGGGAGGAGGGGGCGGGGAGAGCGGATCACGATGTCTCCTTTGAGTGAGCGACAGGCTGGGTGACGATGCCGATCAGACGGGAAAGCTCTTCGCGGGACAGAGCCGGCAGCACGCGAAGAAAGGTCTCGAAAGACGGTTGGTATCCGGATTCGAGACGGAGATAGGTCGCATGGTCGAGGCCGAAACGTCGGGAGGTTTCTCGAAGACCGGCGTCTCCTCGATGATTGCGAAGGAGATTGCCCAGAAAAATGGAGGCATGGGATTTTTTCCCTGACATTAATCACCTTTCTCGTTATATATATTAACCATATAATAGTCGACACGATTGAGTCAAACACAAGAAAACATAATGGGCCTCACGACCGTCCGAGAATCTGGCGATGGGCGGCCAGGAGCCAGCGGTGAACCTTGGCGCCAAACATCCTCTCTTCGCGCTGGAGATCGTCCTGGGCATCGCCACCCATGGGCCAGAAGGTCGTCACCGCAATGTGGTGAGAGAGTTGAAGTCCATCTTTGCCAGTGAGGGTCACCTCACCGGCGAGGGTATAGGTGTGGCCAGTGGTGGTGACAGGGCCCCATTGTCCCTCGATCGACACGGACAGGGTCCAGAAGCCATCTGAACCGTGCGGACGAAACCCCGAGTGGTCGATGGCGCGGTTGATTTCCTGGACGATGCGCTCCGGGTCAAGCGTCATCGTCGTGACAGACCCGACGATGATCGTGGACATCTCGGCGGCCGAAAGGTGGGAGGAAGATGAGGGCGGGAGATGAGGGGGGGAGGGAGAGCGCTGCCTATCGATCTGCGACGGGGGTGTTGATGAGGGAGGCGACGCCTCATGATAGTGAAAATAGAAGAACGAAAAAATAACTGTGACAACGAGCGCGCGAAGGAGAAACCAGTTGGCCCTCCGTGGCCGGGAGGGGCGGGGAGGAACGGACGCAGGCTCTTCGGACTCCTTGGCGGGAACCGGCTCCTCTTGTGGCGGCGGAGGTGGGGGAGGAGGAGACGGATTCTTCAACCGGTCATAATGGTCCTGAAGGGCCTTGTCGTACGCGGTCCGTTTCTCGGGATCCTTGAGGGTGTCATAGGCGAGCGTCAGGCGCTTCGTCCGTTCTTCGGCAGCGGGATCGTTTTGGTGGTGGTCAGGATGAAACTGCTTCACCTTCTCGGCGAACGCTTTTTTAATCTCGTTGGGGGTGGCGTCGCGGTGGACGCCGAGATCGAAATAAAAATCGGGGAATTCAGGCGTTTGAGCCATAACCGGTCTCCTGAAGGGTGGCGACAAAATCCTGAAGGCCTCGAGAAAACAGCGTGGCGCCCCCGTTGGCGGGATGACGAAGCGTGGCATCGGGCCGGACTCCCATCTGTGATAGCAGGTCCCCGGCCTTTTTGCCAACGGCGATCACGGATGCCGCAGGGAATGCCTCGAGGAGAATCTGGAGGGCGGGCTTTCCCAAAAAGAGTTCGTCGGGGGTGGGGGTCCGATTGGCCTGTGTTTCGCCCGGGGGATGGGGGTGGAGCTGGACGGCGTTCCAGAGAATGGTCTGATATTGGAGTCCGAGTCGGGACAGGGCCCCCCAGACAATGGTCGCGGAGGGTTCAGAAAAGGGACGGGGACGATGGGTCAACCGGCCTGGCAGAGGGCGCATGCGAGGGATTTTTCCCTCGAGGAGCAGGCGCTCGCTCGTGAAGGCGATCCCACTGTGCCGACACCCCTGGTACCCGGGGGCCTCCCCGATGAGGATCAGGCGGGGATCGCAATCGAGGTGGTGAATGAGTCGTCCGAGTTTGGCGTCGGGCCCGTTCCATTCCTCGTCATCGGGGCAACGGTCAACCCAGGGATTGAAGAGAGCCGACCGGCCGGAGGGCAGGGTGGCCACGAGTTTTTCCGCTAAAGCGCAGGCGTGTCGGGAAACAATGAGACTCATCGGCCAGTCTTTTTCTTTGGGGTAGAGGGGGCAGAGATCGAACCCGTTGTCGTGGGGAGAGGCTGGAGTCCTTTCGAAGAGAACGATCCGGATGGAGCCCACCAGGTCGCGTTTCGGGAGTAGAAGGGAGTCATCCCGATCATTTTCGGTCGAGGGACGAGATGGAGGAGAAAGATCCTGTTCCGACCGTCAAGAACGACAAGATCCGACTTCCTGGCTTTCGGCAGTGCCACGATTGCAATCTCTGTGGTAAGAGCCCGTTCTGTGGGATCATCCCCTCCCTTTCGATAGACGGGGGTATTGGTTGTCCAGGACTCATAGGTCCATCC
>DAIBSV010000600.1 GCA_027415455.1 Nitrospirota bacterium
GTCTCCCTCTATGTGGGAGGCGGTTCTCCGACCTCCTTGCCGGTCGAGGACTTCGATCGTCTTCTCTCTATTCTTTCCACAGTTTTTCCACAAGGGGGGGAGGTCACCTTCGAGAGCCGTCCCGAGGCTCTGACGAAGGAGATCGTCGATCGGCTCCGGACGATCCGGTCCCTTCGCCTCTCCCTGGGGGTCGAGTCGCTGGGAAAGGCGTCGATGGCGCTTCTCGGACGGAGGTCGGAGGATCTCTCGCCCGTTCTTCTGCTGGAAGACCTCCGCCCCCGCCTCGAGGCCTCCCTCTCCATGGACTTCATCTGCACGGGAGAGGACTTCGACTCCGAAGGCTTTCTCGAGGTGGCGGAGGCGCTGTTCCTCCGGGGCCTCGACCACCTCTCCGTCTATCCCCTGGTGATCGAAGAGAGGACGGTGCTCTCCCTTCGCAAGGAGCAGGGGAGAACCGGGGAAAGTCTGGAGGAGGCGGCGGCGGAAAACTGGCGGCGGGTCTGTTCGGGTCTCGTGCGCCAGGGATGGTTCCGCTACGAG
>DAIBSV010000601.1 GCA_027415455.1 Nitrospirota bacterium
TCTGTCAGGCCCTGCTCCCCTGCCCGTTCGAGCCACGGGATCGCTTTCGCGGGCTCGCTGTGTCCGGTGAGAAGACCCTTCTGGTAAAAAAGTCCCAACTGGTATTCCGCTTCGGCCAGTCCCTGCGAGGCAGCCTTTGTAAACCAGGTGAAGGCGAGGGAACTGTTCTGGGGAATCCCCCGCCCTTCAAGGTGGAGGGTGCCTATGACATATTGGGCTTCGGAGTCTCCGGAGAGAGCCGCCTTGCGGAGCCATTCGATGGCCTGTTCTTCCTGCCGGGGAATCCCCTTCCCTTCGAGAAGAAGGGCCCCCAGGAGCGCCTGGGCGCGGCTGTGATTCTTTTCGGCCGCCTCCTGGAACCAGAGGGCGGCCTGGGGGATGTTTTGAGGAACGAGGCGCCCTTCATAGTACAAAAGACCGATATTGAACTGGGCGGCGGGATCTTCCGATTCCGCCGCCCGCATCAGCCAGTCTCGCCCCTCCTCGGGATTCGAGAAGGGCGCTCCCTCTTGCATGAGAAGAAGGCCCAGGTGGGACTGG
>DAIBSV010000602.1 GCA_027415455.1 Nitrospirota bacterium
CCCTCCTTCGGGAGGGGGCATGCAGGCGGCCATTGATCGGGCCCAGGAGATCATGCAAAGCGAGTCTGGGGCCTTCATGCCCCGCCAGTTTGAGAACCCTGCCAATCCCGAATCGCACTACCGGACGACCGCTCCGGAAATACTCGAGGCCCTGGGATCTCTTCCGGACGGTTTCGTTGCGGGTGTGGGAACGGGAGGGACAATTACCGGGATCGGACGGTTCCTCCGGGAAAAGAGTCCAGCAATACCGATTTGGGCGCTGGAGCCGGAGGGCTCGGCAGTCCTTTCCGGGAAAGGACCCGGCCCACACAGGATCCAGGGGATCGGCGCAGGCTTCGTCCCGAAGATTCTCGACCGGTCGGTGATCACGAAAGTCCTGACCGTGAGCGACCGTCAGGCCATCGACATGGCCCACCGTCTCGCCCGGGAAGAAGGAATCATGGCCGGCATCTCTTCGGGAGCCAATGTCGTCGGTGCCATGGCCCTCGCCCGGACGCTTCCCGAGGGATCCCGGGTTGTGACGGTCGTGTGCGACGGATA
>DAIBSV010000603.1 GCA_027415455.1 Nitrospirota bacterium
GAGGAGACCCTGGAGAAAGGAGATCCGGTCCTCTCCGGAGACGGAGACCAGGGACCGGGAGGCGTCGGGAACGAAGAGCCCGGCGTGGGTATGGGCCGGGCGTGTATCGGGGGCGTGGGTCATCATGGGATCAGGACTCCTGTGTGACGGACCGGGGGAGGTTCCCCGCAGATTGTCGTGGTGTTTGAAAAAGCTCCATCTGCTGATATTAGGGAGAGGAATCGAATGGTGTCAATGACGAGGAACGGGATCCGGATCGAAGGGGCCAGGGAGGGAGAGCATGAGTGAGACCTTGACCGGCCACGCGCCGGAGCCGGAATCCGGGCACTCCTCCGGGGAAGACCACGAATCCTTCCGGCCGGAATGGAAGACCGAGGTCGACTTGAACGACGTCCATTTGCCTCCTCTGGCGCGCCGGATCGTCCTGGGGGTCTTTTTCGTCCTGATCGTGGGCCCTCTGATCCTTTTCGTCTGGTACTGGATCTTTCCTCCGAAGCCCCCGGCGACTTCTCTTCCCGTGGTCCAGGTCCAGCCCGTCC
>DAIBSV010000604.1 GCA_027415455.1 Nitrospirota bacterium
CTTCTCAACCTGGGCATCCTCGTCGGCTTTCGATGAACGCGGAGGCGGGAATCCGGCCATTCGTAACATCTGCGTCAGTCTGAAATCATCGACCCCTAGCTCTTTGCACACCGCACTCCGGGATAAACGTCCGATCGAATAGAGAAACAGCCGTTCCAAATTTCCGTTCATTTCTCCTTCGTCGGACACCCCGGAGTCTGCCAGGTGCCGGAAGTAATCCCGGACCAGAGCATTGAGGGATGTATCGTAACGAGCGGCAATAACTTTAACTTTCCGGATGAGATCTTTGTCCATGGAAAATGTGATGTTTGGCATTTATTCTCCCTCCGGTTAAGGTGCTAATGTCTTCGGGTCCATCCCTGGCGGAATTATTTACGTGTCCACGGCAAGGGTTCCTGTCCGGCTTTTGAGATAGAGGAACCGTCCGCTCTTCCATTCCTTTCGCCCGTGTTCATTTTGGAACCCCGCCAGCGCCGGGCCCAGGACAACTTTCGGATCAATCCTTCCTTCCCAGTAAACGGCAAAAACGGTTTCCG
>DAIBSV010000605.1 GCA_027415455.1 Nitrospirota bacterium
GTCCTCTTCCAGCACATTGATCAGCTCGGCCTGGTAGCTGGCGCTGTCCGCGCGATAATGGGCCAGGCGTTTCCCGGCTTTTTCCACCAAAGCCCTGGCCCTCCGGTACACCGCCACATGGCCTTTCTGGGGCGCCTCGTTCCCCTCCCGAAACTCATCGTCAATAAACAGGCCGTTCTCATAGAGCGCCGCCATCATCGGCATGTAACCCTTTTCCTTCAGGTACGAATAAAGGGCGGCTTCCTTTCCGGCCGGAATGAAGGTTGCGTCCGGCTCCAGCGTATAGTCTTTGCACCCGTCCCGTTTCATCAGATCCAGGTTTATCTCATCCACCACCGTCCGGAGTCCCGCAAGCCCCGCTCCTTCCGTCTTCGGATCCCCCATCCGGCGCAGCCAATCCCACCGTGTCTTCATCCGGAATCTGCTCATGTCCCAAAGCCGAAAGAAGCGCCTTCTCCCGCTCCAGATCCCGAAGGTCGGAGAGCGTCCGGCCCCCCATCGCAAAAAGAACCATCAGGGACCAAACGAAGAGGGA
>DAIBSV010000606.1 GCA_027415455.1 Nitrospirota bacterium
GCGGTAACTCTGGCCTTGACCCAGCGCCTGTTCTATTCCGGACAGGAAGGCTCAAAGGAGCTTGTCTCCTTCAAGCTTGCCGACACCTATGCCTATCAGATGATTCACTCGTCCACGCAGCCGATGTTTTTCGGCGGGCAGACCCTCGTCGACCCCTTCCTTCCGATCCAGACACCCTATTCCCCCGTCTATGGATCGATTCATGTCCTCTCGGGGCAGCCGGTTTCCTTTTTTGCGGAGGGATTCTATGACTTCACGCAGAAGACCCTGGTGACAGAGGATTCGGCCGTTTCCTTCAACCAGGCGGCGTTCGCTCCCGGTCCCGTGATGCTGAACGCCATGCTGGCCCAGACATCGGCCCATGCA
Organism: Nitrospirota bacterium; assembly: GCA_027415455.1. Next base: position 367 of record DAIBSV010000606.1, read on the forward strand.
GGAAATATTCCTCTCATGGGGAACTTCTTCAATCCCTACGAGATCACGGAGACCTACAACCAGCCCTTCGGAACGAATTTCATCGTTCCCTATCTCGGATTGACGACCCAGATGGGGCTCTATCTCGGAGGGGCCTACTATTATGACCTTGGCCGGGGGCCGGGGTCGG
>DAIBSV010000607.1 GCA_027415455.1 Nitrospirota bacterium
GTCCTTCCCTCAATAAATCAGGCGATGTAGCTCAGTCGGCAGAGCAGGTGAATCATAATCACTCGGTCGGGGGTTCGTTTCCCGTTGAAGCTGTTTTTTATGCGGAAGAATTTCGGAGATATATCTATCCAGAGCTTCGGAAAGGGTCGTGTTTTCCGATTCTTTTCGGGTGACAAAAATGCCTCTTGTCATCTCCGCTTCCGTCACCTTCGCCCAATCTTCAGCATCGGCCTTCGTGTCGAACGTGCGTCCGATCTGTCCAAAGCCCTTCTTTTTTACAAGAGCTTGCCAGGATCCGGAACGCTTGCGGAATGTCGCCATTTTTGCCTCCCTATTGCGATACCACGATCATACTTTTTCTTCGTCTGGGTGACAAGAGGGTGACAAATTCGACTTTAATTCTGGGCTATTTTTCTTTGTATCGACTTTGGTATTGGTGGCGATGGAGGGATTCGAACCCCCGACCGAGTGATTATGATTCACCTGCTCTGCCGACTGAGCTACATCGCCTGATTTATTGAGGGAAGGAC
>DAIBSV010000608.1 GCA_027415455.1 Nitrospirota bacterium
GTTCAACTCCTCCAATGTTCGCACGTCGGGAAGCGGCACCATGGCGTTACGACGAATGTAGCCGACGCCATTCTCGACAGATCCCTTCTCGTTCCCCTTTCCCGGTCGACAAAAAGCGCTGTCAAACAGATAGTGGGCCCGCAAGGCACTCAACTGTTTTGACTCTTCCCTGTCCGGTCCGGTCAGAACCCGAATCACCGCGGATTTCAGATTGTCGTAGTTATGTTCTCTTCACCATTATGTGGTGTTTCCTTTTCAAGTTGATGTTCTTCAAGCAAAGACCGCTTCAGGAACAGCACATAATCTTTTCGCTGTTGGCGTACGATAACCTCTCACCCTTTTTTCAGAATGGAGGTTGTCATGCTGGAGCGCTATTATTTCCAACCCAAAACGATTGACCGCATTCGTGCGAATTGGCTTGGTTCGTCCATCGAAAGGTATGCCGAATGGCTGGAACAAGGAGGCTATGCTTCCCGCAACATTTACCGGCATGTTCCGATTCTCTGCCATTTTGGTCGATTTGCGCAGG
>DAIBSV010000609.1 GCA_027415455.1 Nitrospirota bacterium
GTCAGAACCTTCGTCCGGGACTGCCAATACGTCCGGTCCTGGGAAAGCCGGGCGACTTCTTCCTTCAGGGAGGCAATTTCGGAATTTGTCCCTTCTTGAGCTTCCCGAAGGAGTCGGGCCTGTCCGCGCTTCCGGTATCCTTCCCATTCGGCTTCGGAAACTCTGGCATACACGGGATCCAGTCCGCGCTTTTTCTCTCGATCACGACAAATATTGATAAGGTTCTGGGCGGCGTCGAAAGCTTCCTTCTCCGAGGGTGTCATGATGTCGAGGTCTAGGGTTTTCCCTTTGAATCGTCGAATGTTCTCTAACGCATCATCTGAGACCATGTCCTCATTGAACAGGTCAGTATCGAGTGTGATCGTTCTCATCTGAATCCTCTCTAATCCTGGCCTTGGGCCGGTTCGTTGAGATTTCCAGCTCCATCAGATTTCGCTTTTATTGAAGCGTTATGCCTTTCACTCCCACCTTGGCCAGCGTGATCTCCGCTATTTGCAGTGCCTTTCTGTGCTGACGCCCGTTCTTCCC
>DAIBSV010000060.1 GCA_027415455.1 Nitrospirota bacterium
GAGAGGCCGGCCTGTCCAGCCGGTGGACTCTTCCGGAGGGACGAAAAGCCTCCCGACAAGGCTTCCATCAGCCCAAGAGGCCTCATGAGCAATGGCACAGCGACATTGCGTATATCAACCTCCGGGGTACGCATTATTTCTTCATCAGTGTTCTCGACGGCTATTCCCGGGCCATCGTCTTCTGGGATCTTTGTCTGTCCATGACGACCGCCGATGTCGAGCTCGTCATCCAGAGGGCGTTGGAGACCCTTCCCCAGGGCCTGGCCAAACCCCGCATCATCTCCGACAACGGCCCCCAATATCTCTCCACCGAGTTCCGCTCCTACCTGCGGGACCAGGAGGTGGTTCATTCCCGGATCCGTGTGGGACATCCAAAATCCCACGGAAAGATCGAACGGTTCCCTAAGACCCTCAAATCGGAATGCGTCCGGACTCAGGCCTTGGGGGGATTTGAGGAAGCCAAGACAATCATCGAGGCCACCGTCCACGAATACAACCACGAACGGCTTCATTCCGCTCTCAACTATCTCACCCCGGCTGATTACCTCAAAGGAGAAGACAACATCAAGCGGCGTCCTGAAAGGCGAAAAGACGCTCCGGAAAAAGCCAGAAAAGACCGCCGTCAGAGACAGGCCCTGCTTCGTCAGGAGACCCGCTCAGCCTGATCGGTGCAAACCAGAAAAGTGCCATTTTCGTTGACACAGCACACTTCCGGAACCTGATTCAATTTGCCTTCTGGACGGGGCTTCGGACGAGCGAGCTTATCGCCCTTGAATGGGGAGATGTCGACAGGACAAGGGGATCCGTCTTCGTGCGGAGGGCTATCGTAAGAAACGTGGTCAAGGAGACAAAAACGAAGGCCGGAATGCGTGAAGTGAAGCTACTCGACCCGGCGCTGGAGGCCATAGAGGCCCAGAAGGAACACTCTCTTCTTTCGGGAGGACGGATCTTCACCAATCCGATCACGAGAAAGCCTTGGAACGACGACACGGCCATCATGCGCCACTGGCAATCCGTTCTTGACAAGACGGGGGTCCGCTACAGGAACCCCTATCAGACGCGGCATACCTATGCGAGCCTTCTCTTAAGCGCGGGGAAAAATCCGATGTGGGTGGCGTCCCAAATGGGGCATGCGGACTGGGGGATGATCCGGAAGAGGTACGGACGATGGATTCCTTCCGTGGATCCTTCGGTGGGGGAAAAAGCCAACCGGATCGCCCCAAAAATCGCTCCGGATGGTGACAATATGGTGACAAACGAAAAATATGAGAATAAAAAAGGAAAATTAATGGTGCCGAAGGCGGGACTTGAACCCGCACGGGTTTCCCCACACGCCCCTCAAACGTGCGTGTCTACCATTCCACCACTTCGGCACTGTCCTGCAATTTGTGGTTCAGGGCGAAAAACTTCTTGATTCTAATGCCTTCTTCTCCCGAAATCAATATCCATCCCTGTCCCCGGAAAAAAATTCGTCCCTGTCTCTTACCTTCGGGGTCTGGAAAGATCCAGAATCCCGCTCCTCGAGGCCACGATCGCGAGGAGGGATCCCCCCAGCGCCACCCCGGCCAGGACAAGGAGGGTCCTGTCCACACCCAGGGCGTCGAGACACAGCCCCGAGAGAAGCTGCGACAAAGAGCCTCCGGCCGATATCAAAGCGCCTGCAAGACCCTGGAGAAGGTTGAATCGCCCCGATCCTCTGGCGTATTCCGCCACGAGGACCGGCAAAAGGACCGAAAAGAGTCCCATAATCGTTCCGTCCAGAAACTGTCCGGCCAAAATTCCCGCCACCGAGTGCGTTTCCGAAAGAAGCCCCCCCCGCAGCGCCAGGAGAAGGAGGCCGAGAGAGAGGAGGAGGCCTCCCGATCCCACCCTCCGGAAAAGGGCGGGCGCCAGAAGGGAAAAGGGGATCATCAGCGCCTGTGTCACCAGAACCAGAAATGCCATGACCCGGGCCGGGGGCTCCGAGAGGGCGATTCCCGAAAGCTTGTCCCCCGCCAGAGGGAGCATGGCGGTGTTGGCGACAAAGAAAAACAGAAGAACCAGAAGGAAGAGGAAGAAAGGGAGAGATACAATCCGGAGGACCGGAAGCGGCTCCACTCCCCTCTCCTCTTCCCGCGCCCTCCGGAAATCGATCGCCTTCCCTGGAACTCCGAAGAGGACCAGGCCGGCCAGGAGAGACGACAGGGCGTAAAAGACAAAGATCTCGAAAAAGGATCCGTGAAGCGCGATCAGAAAAACCGAGGCGGCTCCGAAGACCGATCCCGCATGGCCCGCCCCCTGCGCCCATCCCGTCAGCCTCGGAAACCCGTCGGCCCCGGCGAGACCCATGGCTACCGCCCCCAGGACCGGCATCATCCCCCCCTGGGCGGCTCCCAGAAACAGCTGGGACAGAAGAGCCCGAGGCAGTGAGGGATGGCCCGAGAGAAGAAGACATCCCGCCGCGAAGGAGGCGCAAAGGAGGAAAAAAAAGGCCCTTTTGGAGACGACCCGGTCGGCCAGGTGGCCCGCCAGCGGCTGGAAGAGAAGCAGGACAAGGCTTCCGAAGGCCAGGACGATCCCGACCTGACCCGAGCGCCACCGTTCCCCCAGCAGCAGGTCGATGCTTGTAAGGGGCATGATCCCCGTCTGGATGTCTCCCGCCAGGAAGTTTGACAGAAGAAACGGGAATCGCCCGGGGATGGGACTCTCAAAGCGGCGGCCGGGCTCCATCAGAGCCTTTCCATCGCGACGGAAAAATCGCGTCCCTCCCAGCGTCCGGCTTCCGTCCAGAAGAATGTGAAGAAGAGCGGGATCTCCTGCCCTGGCCGGACAAGGATGTCGACGTAACCGCAGCCGAGCCCGGGCAGAAAGACCGAATCCCGGTCCAAATACGTCTTCCAGCCGTCCAGGGAGCTTCGAAGCCTGAAGGGGGCGAATCCCAGAATCCGCAGGATCTGTCCCGGGCTCATTTGCCGGATCTGGCGGTTGAACTTCCAGATCTCGAGATCCTTCCGCCCGAGACCTTCTTCGTAGCGCGTCGCCACCGAAGGAAGGCGGTCGAAGACCGCTCCGTCCCGGACAGACCGCAGAAGCCGGATATATTCGGCATGAGCCCAGGCCAGGGGATTGGCCGCTCCGGTCGCTCTCCCGAAGCGGCAGGAGGAGCGGGAGAGATCGGGTTCGTCCCAGACCTGTTCGGGAATCAGTCCCCCGGAGGTCGCAAATCCCTCCATGGCCCGAAGATAAGGGCCCGGATCCCTCCCGGCGGCCAGTTCGAAATGTCCCCTCTCCCCCGACAGAAGGGGCCAGGCGCGGCCCCGGCCCCACCCGAGGTACGGGCCGCCGTCCTCCCGCTGGCCGTATCCGTCATGGTTGTATCTCCGGAAAGACGGCCCGAAGGGTGTTTCGACGCGCAGCAGGGCATCGGCGACCGCCACCGAATCGACCACCAGGGGATCGTCGGCCCGCCGGATCCCGTACCGGACCAGCTCAAGGAATCCCCCGTCGACGATCTCCCGCGCGGGAAAACGGAAGGGTGCCCCCGGTGGCTGGTTGGCGAGATCGAGGAAGACCTGGTCGACGTCCTCCAGCGGAGAGGGATCTCCCGTCCCGGCGGGAAGGATCCGGACATAGTGGCGGGTGATGCCCGGCACCACAGAACTTTTTCTGGTGGTGGTCCATCCGTCGAGCCGGCTTTCGAGAAAATCCGCATAATCCAGAAAGAATCGCCCCTCCTCCCCGTCTCCCCGGGACTCAGCCCACAGACCCGCGCAGACAAGGGCCGAAATCATGACCGCAAAGGTAGAAGGAGAGTACCCCCGGGCTTCTTCCCAGCGGTCCTGCTGGGTCGCAGGACCATGCCGAACAAGGTAGGCGGCGGCCGCCTTGACCATGGGGTAGGGATCGAACGCCTTGAGACCGTTTTCCCGGTAAAGCCTCCAGGCAAGAAGAACCGGATGGGCCACCCCGTCGAGCTGGATTCCAGTCCAGTAGGGGGAACCGTCCACCCAGAAGTTCTGGTGGAATCCCCCTTCCGGAAGCTGGCTTGCAGCGAGGTAGACCAAGGCCCTGTAGGGAGTTTCCGCGTCGCCCAGGGCCAGAAGCCCCATGGCGCTGTGGCAGAGGTCCCGGGTCCAGACGAGATGATAGCCTCCCAATCCCGCGGCGTCGTCGTGAAAATCCCCCCATGGGATGCTCTGGGAGGCGATGATCGCCCCGGGAAACAGCTTGTCTTCGTGGGAGCGAAGGACGTTGTGGCTGATGGCGTAGAGGCGTCCCCCGTCCCCGGCACAGTCTCCGAGAGGGAGGATTTTGTCCGTCACCCGGCTCCACTGCTCGAGAAAGCGCCCCTTCTGCTCGACATAGTGGATCCCGAGGGACTGGAAGAGGGTGGTCAGCGCCCCGTGCTGTCCCGTTCCGAAGGAGAGGGCGACCGTGAACTCCTGGGAGCCGTCGACCGCCAGTTCCCCCACCCCGGCGACGTTTCCGCCGGTGGCCCGGTCGAACTCCCAGAGCAGGTCCCGATGCCGGTGGAGATCCGTCGCCCCGTCGCTTGCTCCCACGAAGCCGCAGGAGAGACGCCGGAAGGGGATGCTCGCCCCCAGGGCCATGAAGATGCCGTTCTTCCAGCCCAGCAGACCCTTTTTCCCGGCATGGGAAAAACGCCGCAGGCTGTTGCCCGCGCCTCCTGCGTCGAGATGGGGCTCGACGAGGACAAAGAGACGGATGCGGCCGTCCAGGGCGGGAGCGCATTCGAGTCTCGCCCGCAGAAGGAGACAGGGCAGATGGGGATCCCCCACCACCTCCTTCACGATCCGGTAGCGGCCTTCCGGATCCGAAGAGACGATCCGGAAACCCGGCGCAAAGGACTCGCTGAAAAAGGTCGTGTCATGGCGAAGGTCGCGGCGTTCTTCGTGGACGAAGGTCCCGTCGGTGACGAGAAACTGGAGGTCCCGGATCTGGGGACGGTCCACGGTGGGATAGTAGACCTCGTTCACGATCCCGTGGGAAAGGGTGTACCAGAGATTGGAGGCGGTATTGTAAGCCGTCCCGATTCCGTCCTTACGGCTCGAAGTCCATCGGGGTGATGCTCCTGGATGGCCGAAGGCTTCTCCTGGACGCGCGTCCTGGTCCATCGATCCTCCTTTTCCGATCCGGGCCGTCCCTTCCGCCCCCTCCCGGCCTTTGCCCGGACAGGCCCGGACAGGATGGCTGACAAACCGGGCTAAATCAATCCTTTGGTGGGGAGACGGAGGTGGAGTGCGTCTCGGCTCCCGGCGCCTCGAACGCTCCGGAGGAATTTCTATTCCCCCCCATGGGAGAGGGGCTGGAACGACTCCGGGAAATCTCCTGCCGGCTTCTCCGCACCCATCCGCTCCGGTCCGCGGACGCCCTGCAACTCGCCGCCGCCATCATTGCGAGCCTCGACCGCCCTTCGACCCCCGGTTTCGTCTGCGCCGACTGGCGGCTCGTCGGGGCGGCCCGCAAGGGAGGGTTTCCGGTTCCAGGGATTCCCCCCTTCTGGGGCTTTGCAGGATCATGGTCCGGAGGGCGGCCCCTCCGAAAGCTCCGTCATGTACCGGACGATCTCCTCGTCCGGCACCGTCGCCCGTAGCGCCAGTCTGAGAATCCAGAGCGAGAAGAGCGCCACGAAACCCATGTCGGCAAAGAACGGGATCAATCCCCGGCCACCCAGGTCTTTTGGACCCAGCTCCGACAGGATCCACATTCCTCCGAAATAAGGCACAACCCACCAGGAGTGGGAGAGCCCCCACTCCTCCCGCAGTCCTCCACCCCTCGCTCGCCCGGAAAGGAGCCGGCCCGAGGCGGTGGCCAGCAGAACCAGCAGAAGGGCCAGCAGGGTGAAGCGGAGGGTGGCCAGCCCCGACCAGAAAACGATCCAGTTCGAGACCACAAAGGCCAGGGGGGCCAAAATCCCGGCTTTCCAGAGTCGGAAGGGCCGAACGAGGCCGGGCATCGCCTGGCGAAGCTGGAGGAGTATGACCGGGCCGAGACAGTAGGAGAGGACGGTCACGGACGAAATGTACGCCACGAGCCTGTGCCAGGATGGAAATGGAAAAAAGAAAAGGGATCCCAGAGCCCAGGCCAGCAGGAGACCCGCCCAGGGAACTCCCTGGCGGTTGACCCGCGAGAAGAGACGGGGCGCGCTCCCCGTCTCTCCCTGGGCCATGGCGATCCGGGCGGCCGAGGTCAGGTAGATGAGGGCCGTTCCGGCAGGGGAGACGAGGGCGTCCGCATAGAGCACCATCCCCCACCAGAGGGCCCCCAGGGAGACCGCCAGGGCCGCGAATGGACCGGTGACGCCCGAGAAGCGGAGGCCGGTCCATCCTCCCCCCGCGAGATCCTTCGGATCGACGGAAAGAAGAAAGGCCGCCTCAAGACCAAGATAGAGGAGTGTCCCCAGAAGGACGGAACCGATGACAGCGAAGGGGATGTTCCGTCCCGGATCCCGGGTCTCTCCCGCCAGGTCGACCGCCTGGCGGAATCCGAAGAAGCTGAAGATGACCCCGGCATTGCCCACTGCCGCGAACATGCCTTCAAGGCCGGCATGCGGCGCACTCACCCCGAGATTTTCGGGGTGGTGCGAGAGGACGATCAGGAGGACGATGGTCGCGAAGGGGATGACCAGCTTCCACCAGGTGGCGGCGCTGTTGATCATGAGAACGAAGCGGATCATCAGGAAGTTGAGGCCGGTGACCGCCCCCAGAAGAGCGACGGCCGTCGCCGTCCCCCGGAGCGTCAGGAGGCCGGAGACCGGATCGACGAACCCCGGAAGATAGTTGTTGGCGTAAGCCAGGATCGCCATGACCTCGACGGGGGGTACGGAGACGTAGGAGAAGAAGAGGATCCAGCTCCAGAGCTTTCCCAGGAGGGGTCCGTTCCCGATGTGGCTCATGTGGACGATGGCCCCGCTCCGGGGAACGAGCGGGCCCAGCTCGGCATAGACGAGCCCCAGAAGGAGGATCGACAGGGCCCCGATCCCCCAGGAGCCCAGCGAGAGCGGCCCGGCCTCCCGGGCCGCGTTCAGGGGACCGAACAGCCAGCCGGAGCCGATGACGGCGCCGAGACTGGCATAGAGAAGGCCAACGGGCCCCCCCTCGCGGCGAAGGGATCCGGATACCAAGCGGAGCTACCCTGCTGTCGTGGGCCGGAAGGAATTTCCGGGGAGAATTTCCTTGAGTCTCCGCATCAGTCTCGGACCGGCCGGAAGATCCGGAAGCGGGACGAAGCCCCGGGCGGTGGTGTAGGCGGGCGCCTGCCCCCGGGTCAGGACCCACACGGCCAGATGCCGCACCCGGTCCATCGTCGCCTCCGGAAGGTCGGGGCTCACCATCCAGAACTCGACCCCCGTCACCGGCCAGGCGCCGGGGTCTTTTCCCCCGCCCACCAGGGAGCGGTTGAAGCCGTCGGGGAAGACCATCCGCCCCCCCCTCCTCTCCGCCGCTTTTCCGATCGCCCGGACAGAGGGAGCCACCATCCGCCGGGCATCGTTTTCTAGCGCCACAGGAACAAGCTTCGAGCGGCGAAGCCACCCCAGCCCCACATAGCCGATCGTCCCTTCCCGGGCGCGAACCGCGGACACCAGGGCCCGCGAGCCGGAAACGGCGAAGACTTTGGCCCTGCGGGGCCATTCCGGCAGAGGTTCCCGCCCAACGTTGTCCCGCCACCACCGGCAGGTATGGGCCAGATAGTCGGTAAGGAGGTAGGTCGTTCCCGAGGCGTCGGCGCGCACCACCGGCAGGACCGGAAGATGGGGGAGAGACCGTCCGGGATTCTTCCGAATGATCCGGGGATCGTCCCAGAAGGCGATTCGCCCCGAGAGAAGGCGGGAGAGGAGCGGGCCGTCAAGCCTCAGGGGCGCGCGACCGAAGGAGGGAGGAAGATTCACCACCGGCACCACCCCCTCGAGCGCCACCGGAATGAGAACGATGTTCCCTTTTTTGGCGAGGGTCCTGGAGGAGAGATAAATGTCGGAGGCCCCGATGGAGACGTCTCCTTCGGACGTTCCCGCGATGCCGGCCCCGGATCCGGGCGCCGCCACCCGGATCCGCACCCCCGGGTGAGTCCGCTCATACCCCCGGGCCCAATTCAGGTTCGCGGGGTAAAGCATGGAGGATCCGGAAAGGATGAGCTCCTCGCCGTGGGCGGAAGGCACAATCCCGGAAATTCCAGCCAGAAAAGCCAGAGCCGTCCAGAGGCGCAAGGAATGAAGTGTAGCCATGGGAACCTCCCGGAGCTATTCGGTTTTGTCCTTTTCCTCCCGGGAAGGGACGGCCTTTTTTCCCGTCCGGGGATTTTCCGGTTCGATCGGGCGGGGACGGGGAATGCCGAGCCCCGAAAGAAAGTATCCCGAGTAGAAGGTCGCGATCCCGAAGAGGAAGATCTTGAGAAGGACCATCATCGTCATGCTCTGGATGAAGAAGAGCACCACGTCGGCGAAGGTCACGAGAAGGCCCACGAGCTGGAGTGCCCGTCCAAGGGGGTAGAGAAGGTCACGCACCGGTCTTCTCCTCCGCGATCGCCAAAAGGCAGCGGTCGGCAAGCCTCCGGGAGCGTTCTGGGTCCGGGGGACGGCAGGCCACCGCCACCACGACCGACTCCGCCTCCCGGACAGCCGGAACGGTCAGGCGGCGGAGGGCCGTCCGGGTCGCCACATTGGCGAGAGGAGCGCCGGAACGGGAGGCGATACGGTCGTTCACACCGGGGTCGTTGGTCAGCGCGAAGACCAGGCGGAACGAGGCCTCGTCCCCTTCAAGATAGGACCGGCGAAGCCAGAGAATCTCTCCGGACCCCGCGAGGCGGACGATCTCCGGCTGGGCCTCGGGCGAAATCACTGTCACACGGGCTCCCGCCTCGAGAAGGCGCAGCACCCTCCGGCGGGCGACGGCTCCCCCGCCCACGACCAGGACGGGCTCCCCCGAGAGATCGGCAAAAAGCGGAAAGAACCCCATCAGAGATATCCCCTCCTCTTCCAGTAGTCGAGCAGGATCGCCGCCCGTCCGGCATAGGGGGACCCCTTTCCCTCGCGGACGATGGTCCGCATCATCGAGGCCGCCTTCTTCCGCTTCTTTTCCCGGAAGAGAGACTTTGCATACCAGAACTGGGCCCGGGAATAGATCTTCGAGTCGGGATACTTGAGCAGGATCGAATGGAAGCGGTATGCGGCCGCCTTGAAGAACTTGGTCCGATAGTAAAAATGGCCCACGTAGAAGTGGAGCGCGGCCTTCCTCTCCCGGCAGAAGGCGATCTTCTTTTCCGCCTTCGCCACATAGGGGGAGTCGGGATACTCGTCGACCACCTTCTGGAAGTCGGCCAGGGACTTCTCCGTCGGAGTCGGGTCCCGGTCCACCTTTCCGATCTGGTAGAAGTCGCACATCCCGATCCTGTATTGGGCGAAGGCCGCGAGGGGATGGGTCGGATGGAGTTCGAGAAAGCGCTTGTATTCGCCACGGGCCTCGATGAAGTCTCCCTTGAAGTAGAAGCGGGAGGCCTCGTCCAGAAGGGCCGATGTTCCGAAGACCTTCGTCCGGAAGGAGTGGGTCGGTTCGTCCTTGGGAAGGATGTTGGTAAAGGGATTGTATTTCTGGAAGGTGTCGCTGAGGCTCGCGCATCCCCCCAGCCCCACGATCATGACGGCCCCCGCCAGGAACCCGGCCCAACGCCTTCTCGTCTCCCCCACCCCGTTATTCCTCCTTGACGGCCTCCCATTCCGGCCGCAAAATGACAGACATGACAATCCGATCGAACTTCATCCGAAAACGTCCATGACGACGCGCGCGGTCTATCTCCGGGCCCTGGGATGGGCTACAGGATCCCGGCTCCTAGACAACCTGGAACTGTCCGGTCTCACCGGAACCGCCCCCGAGGCCATCCTCCGCCTCACCGGTATCCGGACCCGGGCCTACGCCCCTTTCGAGGACGAGGTGGATCTGGCGGTCCGCGCCGCAACGGATCTCCTCCACCGTCTCGACTGTCCCGTAAAACCGGACTTTCTTCTTGCGGCCACCACCACGCCCCAAAGCTTCATCCCGTCCACCGCCGCCCGGATCTCCTCCCGCCTCTATCCCGACGGGGGACCACCCGTCCTGGACGTGGGCGGCTCCTGCGCCGCGTTCATGACCGGCCTCTTCACGGCGCGAAGCCTGATCGCCGCCGGCGCGGCCCGGAACATCCTGCTCGTCAACACGGAGCGAAAGACCGGCCACGTCTGCCCCGTCCATTCTCCGGAGACGGCGCTCCTCTTCGGCGACGGCGCCGCGGCGGCCTGGATCACGGATGACCCGGGCCAGGGGGACCGGGCCTGTCTCCTTCGGGAAATCCGGATCGGCGCCGACGGGACCCAGGCTCCCCTCATCGCCTACGCTCCGGACCCCCTGACCGGCCGCAAGATCCTGTCCATGGATGGACCTGCCCTCTTCCGGAGGGCTGTCCGGACGCTTTCCCGGGAGATCGGGCGCCTTCTCCGGGACCACGGCCTGACTCCCGGAGAGTCCGGGGCCTTTATTCTTCACCAGGCCAACGGCCGCATTCTGGACGGGATCGCCGCCCGCCTTAAGATTCCGGAAGAGTGGTTCCCCCGGACGGTGTCCGTCTATGGTAACACGTCTTCGGCCAGTCTGGGGATCACCCTGGGGGAATTTCTGGAAAAAACCCCGGATCCGCTCTCCCGTCCCCTCGTTCTGGGGGCCATCGGCGGTGGGATCACCTGGGGGGTGGGGCTTCTGGATCCGGTCTGAGGAATTGTCCAAAGTCACAGGGCGGAAGGAAGGTCGGTCTTTGCAAAATCCTTTCCCTTGAAAAGGAGCGGTTCTCCTGTCGCCTTGGACAAGTCGTAGGAAAAACAGTCACCAAAATTCAATCCGGCCGCATGGCGCCCTTTCCCGTAGCGCCACCACGCCTCCAGGGCGATGCGGACGATCTCCTCGGTCACCGGAGAGACCAGGATACTGGCCCTTCGCTTGACATCCTCCCCTTCCTCTCGCCTCGCTCGCCTTGATCGCGGAAAGGAAGACGATTCCTTCCTGCCAACTCCCCTTTTGGAGACGGGGATGGATCGGACGGCCTGAACGGTCAGGCCGCCTGCTCGGAGGACGGATCCCCCGAACAGGCGCTGCGGGCGTGCCCCGCCCTGAGTATATTTTTCTCGGCGTTCGCGTCCGCATGGTCGCAATAATCGCAGGCGACGCACCGGAACGTGGACTGATCCGGCCGGTTCTCCGCCGACACGTGTCCGCAGGCGAAACAGGTCCGGGAGGTGTTCCGGGGATCGACCCGGACCAGGCGGCCTCCATTCCGTTCCAGCCTGTATTCCAGCAGGGACAGGAACGTTCCCCATCCCTGCGACAGGATGGAGCGGTTGA
>DAIBSV010000610.1 GCA_027415455.1 Nitrospirota bacterium
CGGTATGTCCTCCTCGATGATCTGATTTCTTACCTTTTCCCGCCAGAAGAATCCACATCATCCCCAATGCCCGCCAAAAGAAAGCCTGGACGCCCCAGGACGCTCACTAGTGATGGTTGTGGTAAAGGGGGTGGAAAATGAGTTCAGACTTTGAGCCGTTCGATCTCTATTTGGACGATGTGGCAAAACTCATGGGAAAAACACTTGGTGCCCTCTACAAACAAATCGCCCGAGGAAAAGGCGGCGATTTGCCGATTTACAATGTCGGAACAGAAGGCAAAGGGAGGAGATATCGATCCCGGACAAAAGAAATCCGGGCCTGGCTCGACAGCCGCAGGGGAGGTGGCAAATGAGCGCCCCTGTCCGGACTCAAAGACCTATAGATGTCCTAAGGAATCTTCCCGCCAACATCGCAGCGGAAAAGTCCTTCCTGGGTTCCGTGTTTCTTGATAACTCCACAACGACCCTTATGTTAAAAGCATAAAAAGGGGTAGACAATCCCCATTTTTCCCTGTACGATTCTTCCT
>DAIBSV010000611.1 GCA_027415455.1 Nitrospirota bacterium
TCAAAACTGTCTAAGAATCCCTGGATTTGAGACGAAAAAATTCATCTCTCTGCTCTTTTTGACGTGCGGAATATGCGCGTGCGACGCGCAAAGCTGTCGCGATGATTGTTCAACATAGACAAGCAGTTGAGTCTATGAGCTGAACCCCGTCTTCCCTGACGGGTAGCCTACTTGCCCATGCGTGACTGGCAACGGTCGGGTATGAAGCGGCAAGGACAACGTACCCTCCCCTTCGGGGGCGGATCGGACCGTGAGGCGAGATCCGGACCTGCCAGCATCGAGGCGGACCGGGGGCCAGGCTGGGACGATAGGTGAACATAGTGAACCTCCGACTGAAGGGCCGTGAATCCGTTTCCCCCGCTTTCGGGAGCAGGGCCTTCTGAAGCGTCTGTTCGTTCCAGTCCTCCGGAAGAGGCCATGGGACCTCCCGGGCTCCTTCCAGATACTTGGAGATCGTTGCCGGAGAGAGCCGAAGCGAGCGGGCAATCTCCCGGACTGGAAAGCGGTGGAAAAAGAGCTGCGGCAG
>DAIBSV010000612.1 GCA_027415455.1 Nitrospirota bacterium
TTCGAGATCGACCATGCGCCGGTCTTCGTGAACGCGAGCGTCGGGATCGTCGTCTGGCCGGAAGACGGCGCCACCACTTCAGTCCGCCCCTCCCGGCCCGGGATTTTGCCGTCTGGATCCAAACCGGAAATTATAGATAAACAATAAAATTGTATGATTGTTATTTCTGATCCGTTGACACTCCCGTTTCGCAGGTTTAAGGTGGAAGTCATCGTCGACAGACCGATTTCCCGGACAAAACCGGAGGCTTCCTTTGGCGCCTCCCGAAAGGGGGAGACTTTTCGATGGCGGAAAACATCCTGTCGCAGGACGAGGTCAACGCGCTCCTCCGCGGTCTTTCGGAGGGGGAGATCGATACCGCTCCCAAGGAACCCGCCGACACCGCCTCCGGAAAAGCTCCCCGGGAATACAACCTCGCGAGCCAGGAGCGGGTGGTCCGGGGGCGCATGCCGACCCTCGAGATCGTCAACGAGCGTTTCGCCCGGTTCTTCCAGGTCTCCAGTGGAAATTAATTCCGAGCTCCC
>DAIBSV010000613.1 GCA_027415455.1 Nitrospirota bacterium
ACATATTTGGTAGGCGTTGGCTTCCTGGTTTACATGTTCGGCAAAAGCGACCACGTGTCCCGCAGCAAGTCCTGACAGTTCAAATTTTTCCTATAAGATCACGGAACTCCATCGGGAGAGGCATCTACAAAGCCTCTCCCGTTTTCCTTTTTCCGACCCATCGCCCATTCAGGATCCTGTTCGAAAAATAAGGGATGCGACCAAGAGCAGACTCCCGGCCGAAGCGTCGCCCTGTCGCCGATTGACTGGTCTCGAACCTCATCCATACATGGGAATCAAACACCCCTGAAGCAAAAAAACCACGATCCCAAAAATGAAAGCCGCCCCGAACAAAATTTGTGCGGTGCGAGCCTCCATGTGCACAAGGATCTTGAACAGCCCTCCCACCCATTGCACCAGTCCTGTCTCAGGATCACGCCGCTCTCCGGACAGATGCGGACTCCTGGAATCCTGTCTGGGCAGGAAGGAGATATGTCAGAAAATCAGGGAAATTCCGAAAAGACATCGCCCCCAGCAAACATGG
>DAIBSV010000614.1 GCA_027415455.1 Nitrospirota bacterium
CCTGCTCGGAAAAGGAACCGGAGAGGCTGGGGATCTTGTCTTGGATGGCTTCTGGAGAGGAAAGGCCGGAGGATTGGTCCGGAGAGGACTCAGTTGTCATGTGTCAGACCTGGGATGGGTGGAAAGTTGACAGAATGGAACAACAATATGAAAGTCGGGGAAAAAGGCGCATGGTCTCTCAAGGGGCCCGGGACGGCTGGTGAAAAAGAACCGCCAGGTCTTCGGGTTCGCTGATTAAATTGTTTTAAGAAGAGCCGAAGGAGAGGACTTGCAAAATGCCCTCGAGCTTCGGATTGTCCGGCAATTATACCCGAGGTCTTTTTCCTGTCGCAACATTTTTGTGCGTCCCGGGATTCCCATACAGAACCGGGGCCGCCCACGGGTGGTTCTGTTTTCCAGGGGTCGCGATGTGAGATGATGACAAGGAAAGGCAAAGGGGTCTGCGACGGACTTGCCAGGTCAAAGGAGGTCCGGGGCCATGGCCTTCCATACATTTCGCTCCATCCAAACCGACA
>DAIBSV010000615.1 GCA_027415455.1 Nitrospirota bacterium
TTCGTGGCCTTCCTCGACGGGGACGACCTGGTCGCTCCGGAACGGATCGCTCTCCAGCGGGAACGGTTTCTGGAGTCGCCGGGCCTCTCCCTGGTGAGCGGGTGGTACGACCGGGTCTCCATGGACAACAAAACCGTAGTCCGCAAAGATGTGTCGGTGACCGAACCCGTCATCTGGTTCGAGACCCAGGAGATTCTGAAGGGGCTCTTTCCGGTCGGTCCGGGATCGGGGCAGGGGGACTCCCTCCACTTCCCACTGACCTCGACCACCTTCTTCAAACGAGAAACGGCTCTTTCGGTGGGGGGGTTCGATACGCGCCTGAACCCCCGCTGGTTCGAGGATATCGAGTTCTACCTGCGGATGTATACGAAAGGGGAATTCGAAAAGGTTCCCCGCTCCCTGGCCCGCTACCGGATCGCAAACCCCGAGCTGATGGCGGTCAAGCGCCGACAGATGGACTGGGTCGGCTTCTGTCGCCACATGGATCGCTTCTACGGGATCCTCTGGGAAAAT
>DAIBSV010000616.1 GCA_027415455.1 Nitrospirota bacterium
TGGGCACGTCCTTTCTGGTAAGGGTTATTGCGTAAAATCCTACCAGAAAAAGTGCCATTTCATCTTACACGGGACAGAACGGCACCAAAACGCAAACCGAAATCACGAGCGGCCTCTTCAAGAAGAACCATGAAGGTATTGCGGTGATTCTGGAACATCTTCAGGCAGTGGGAAAGATCAGATCAGTCCAAGAAAAAACCGGGGGCCGAAACGTCACTTTTTGGGAGCTATGTTGGGAAAATACGGAAACGGAATAAACGGAGAAAACGGAGAAAGGGAGACTTATTCCGTATATTCCGTTTTTTCCGTATCGATTAAAGGGAGATCCCAAGATGGAACTTAGCGAACTTATTATGGAGTTGAGGGAGGAAGAAAAGGCTTCTTCTCAAGTTCCCGCCCCTCTCTCTCGACTTAAAGTCCAGTCTGACCTTGGATCAGATTCCATGGAGGATCAACCCGAGATTTACAAAAAAAACCCAAATCTTCTTGGTGCAGTGATTCTTCGCAATCAT
>DAIBSV010000617.1 GCA_027415455.1 Nitrospirota bacterium
CCGGATTCTTCCGACATGACCCTCCCCTTTTTCCCGTGCGGCTTTCCCCAGTTCTTTAAAGATATCACACCGACTCGCCTTTTCATCCGGGATGGGGAGTGGTATCTTGAGGCGTGGGTCCCGCGTCCTCTGCCTTTCCGATGAGGGGCGGGGGCTGGAACGGGCCGGCAAGAATGTTTGACGTCGGTTGGAATGGGGAGGGCGCATGGTCGAGATCCGCATCCACGGGCGGGGAGGTCAGGGAAATGTCCTGGCCGCCTACCTCCTGGCGACGGCTGCCTTCGTCGAGGGGAGGTATTCCCAGGCCTTCCCGAGCTTCGGGGCCGAACGGAGAGGGGCGCCCATCACAGCCTTTGTCAGAATCGATTCCGCCCCGATCCTCCGCCGGTCCCAGGTGACCTCTCCCCGGTTTCTCATCCTTCAGGACAGCGGTCTTCTCAGGATTCCGGGAACCCTCTCCGGGCTCTCCCCCGAGGGGGCCATTCTCGTCAATTCTCCCGACTCGCTCTC
>DAIBSV010000618.1 GCA_027415455.1 Nitrospirota bacterium
TCAGGATGGTGATCCGGCAAGACTGTACGATGAGGCCGCCGTACGCCTTCAGACCTTCTGGGAGTTCCTTTTTCTTTCTCGCCCTCTTCCCAAGCCGACCTTGTCTGATGGTCACAGACATTTTTCTGTCAGGGAGGTGACCGATGCCGAAAGATTCAAGGAAACGGTGGAACGGGCCAAGGAGCACATCAGGGCCGGAGACATCTTTCAGGTTGTTCTGTCGCGGCGCTTCGAGTTTCCATGGGAGGGATCCCCGCTGACCCTGTATCGTGTTCTGCGTTCCATCAACCCCTCTCCCTATCTCTACCTGATCGAGAATGGGACTTTTTCGCTGGTCGGGTCTTCACCGGAGCTCTTTGTCAGGGTGACTGGAAAGACTGTGGACCTGAGACCCATCGCAGGGACAGTCCGGCGTTCGGGGAATCCCGAGGAGGACGAGCGCCGCTCGAAATCTCTTCTGGTCGATCCGAAGGAAAGGGCGGAACATGTCATGCTCGTCGATCTTGGCC
>DAIBSV010000619.1 GCA_027415455.1 Nitrospirota bacterium
GCTTCCCGCCTGCCGAGAATCCATGCCCGGCCGTTTCGAGGATTCCGGAGGCGGCCGGCAGGTCCTCTGCCACCTTGCCGGTTCGGCCCGCGCCTCCTGGCAACCCTGTGCCCCCTCATCCTCAAGCCAAGGATCCGTCTGACATGTCCTCCTCTTCGCTCCATCCGCTCGAGCGAGCCATTCTCCGTCCCTTCCTTGCCGCGGGACGCCCCGACGCCTATCTGCCCCTTCCGGACATCGCCCGCCTCTCAGGGCTCGATCCCGCCCAGGTCCAGATGGGGGTCGAATGGCTCAAGGCCAAATCCGTCCTGATGGAAAGAGTCGATCGACTCGAGACGGTCCTGACCCTCACGGAGGGAGGGGAGGAGGCCCTGGCCCAGGGACTTCCCGAAGAAATCATCCTGGAGACCCTCAGGGAGGGCCCTCGGGAGATGACGGCGCTCCGGGAACTCTTTTCCGATCCCACGGTCTCCTCGAAGGCGGTCGGCGCCCTCAAGGAGAGCGGATC
>DAIBSV010000061.1 GCA_027415455.1 Nitrospirota bacterium
CTGAGCATTGATCAGGTCACGAAGAGAA
Source organism: Nitrospirota bacterium (assembly GCA_027415455.1). The sequence goes on from DAIBSV010000061.1 coordinate 29, forward strand.
ATGATCAGCTCCAGGGCATGAGGGGGGGAGCGAAAAGAGTTCATTCAGGAAATGCGCTTGTTGCGAAAATAAAATCGGGAACCTATACAAAACCAGAAATCCTTTTTTCCATCCCTGACATCGAATGGACGAAAGGAAGGTGGAGAATTGTGATCAGAACCGGACCGACCTCTCTCCCGCATCTAGTCGGCGATTCCAATGGACAGATCTTTCCAGAAGCACTTTACCCTTCATCCCGGATAGCTGTTGACGGCGATGAAATCCGGGCGGACCCCGATGGCGGCCATCAGGCGGAACTGGGACGCTTCGAATTCTTCTACGATGTCGATATAGCGGAGCTGAGCATTGATCAGGTCACGAAGAGAAATGATCAGCTCCAGGGCATGAAAGAGACCGAGCTGGACCCGGATCTGAGTGGCGTCAAATGTTAGCTTGGCGAGTCGGACATCTTCGAGGGCGACCACCTCCTCCTGGCGTGTTTTTCTTAAGGATTCGAAGCTGTCGGAGACCTGACGGTGGACGATGAAACGGTCCCGTGAAAGACGGGCTTCCTGAAGCCGAACCTGTTTTCGGGCAAGGAGAATCCCCCCAGGGTCGAGGAGACCTCCCGGTCCGATATTCCAGAAGGCCATGGTGATCGCTTGGTTCATTCCGACCAGACTTGTGAAGTCTGGTCCTAGGGAGCCGTTCAGAATTCCTGCGGATAAGGTCGGAAATGCCGGACCGAAGAGGATATTTTGGAAGGCCTGTCGTCTGGACTCGACTTGTTTGCGGACTCCGGCGAGGAGAGGGCGTTTTTGGTCCGCCAAGGCCAGAAGATGTCGAAGGCTTTCCTGGTCGTCCAGGTAGAGGCGGGGATAAAGAAAGGGTTCCCGGGGAGTCGGCAGGATCGGTGGACTCTCTCCCAGAAGCTGGGCCAGACGGAAGGAGAAACGGTAGGCCCTGTTTTCTTCCTGCACCATGAACCGGGTGTTTCTCGCGACCTCGTGGGCGGCTCTCAGGATTCCCACGACGCTTGCCCCCCCAAGTTCCACAAGCCGCCGCTCCTCGTCGAGGATCTTGCGGGAGGTCCGGACCCCTTCCTGATAGATCGCAATCTTGGAATAGGAGCCGGCCGTCCTGAAGTAAAGGGAGGCCCCTTCGGCCAGTTTCTGGTTTTCGGTTTCGGACAGAAAGGACCGGGCGCTGTCGAGGTTTGTGTTGGCGATCAGGGTTTGGAAGGACGAGGACAGAGGATTGACCGAGAGAAAGAGGCTGTGGCTCAAATGAGAGCTCTGTTTTGTGACATTTTCGAATTGACCATTCGTGTTCTGAATCTCGCCAGAATAATCTGTACTCCCTCCCCCGATGGAAATAGAGGGGAAAAAGGTTTCGATGGCCGTGATCCTTTGGGCATACCGCACCGAGACCTCCCTCTTTGAAATGACAATCGAGGGGGACGCCCCCAAGGTCTTCATGAGAACCTGGGAAAGAGAGAGGGGCTGGACCTCATAGCGGGGGTTGGGAAAGGGTGGAAGCTCGGGAATCACGGGGAGAGGACTCAGGGGGCTTCCCGGTGGGGTGCCCCCTGAGGCAAAGGCCTCCCCACCGACAGAGAGCAGACAGAGAAGGCCAATAAAAATCCCCCACCGTTTCATGGGTTTTCCATTATTGGAAGAACCTCGTCACCCGCCATTACCTCGTGTTTGCCCCGGGTGACGACCCGGTCGGCCGGGGTCAGTCCGGCCACGATCTGGACACTGACCCCGTCATCCTCGCCCAAGGTCACGGGACGAATCATGATTCTGTTATTCGAACTCACGACATAGACCACGGGATGCTTGTCCTGGGAGACGATCGCCCTGTCCGGAATCGTCAGAACATGGGGAAGGATCCTGAGAAGCATGCCCACCGAAACGAACATGCCCGGCTTCAGGATGTGGGTCGGATTGTCGAAGATGGCTTGGATCGGCATGGTTTTGCTGATGCGGTTCAGGGAGCCGCTAATCAGGGAGATTTTGCCGGTCAGGGTAACATGGGGCTCGATGAGCTGGATAGTGGCCGGAGCTCCTGTTCTGATCATGTTGACATAGGGCTGAGGAAGGTCTACGGAGACCCGGACAAGATCGGTATTTTCGATACGGAACAATGGCGTCGAATGCTGGCCTCCCGATCCGGCGGCCCGGGTCAGGTCACCTGTATTGATGAACCGGCGTGTGATGGTTCCCGCAAATGGGGCTCTAATGACCGTGAGCTGGAGCACCTTGGCCAGCTGGTGCAGTTCGGCCAGGGACTCGAGGTAGAGCGCCTTGGCCTGGTCGACCTCTCCCTGGGAGACTACATCGGGAGATTCAAGAATGGAACGCTGGTAGCGTTTCAGAACGACGAATTTCAGCTGGAAGCTCGCCAAGGCCTTAAGAAACCGGTTCGAAAGGTCGGGGACATGGATGGTGGCCAGAATATCCCCTTGCCGGACCTTTGAGCCGATATCGACCGGAACGTCTCCAACAAATCCGGTGACCCAGGAAAACAGGTCAGCCTCCTCGAAGGGGAGTACCATTCCGGGGGTTTTGATGTAGATGGGAAAATCCCGGAAAACAGGGATGGCGACGGAGACGGCTTGAGAGGATCGGACCTTGCCCCTTAAGGATTTCTCCGAATTTCGACATCCGACCAGGAGAAAGACCAGGAGGAAGAGGATCAGGAGCGCGCGGAAAGGGCGGTGGAAGCTCATTGTTCACCTTCACGGGTCGGCCCCGTCATGCGGGCCAGGACGAGTCGCATGAGAAGCGGAGTCAGGAGAAGCGTGATCGGCGTGGACAGGAGAAGACCTCCAATGATGGCCCGGGACATGGGGACAGAGTTTTCCGATCCGGTTCCCCAGACGAAGGAGATGGGGATCATGGCGAAGATAGTGACGATCGTGGTGATGAGAACGGGCCGGACCCGCTCCAGGCATCCGAAACTGAGCGCCTGCTCGACGGGAGCCCCCTCTCTCCTGTGCTCGAGGATCCGATTGACCAGAATGATGCTGTTGCTGGTCACAATGCCGATCGACATCAGGATTCCCATGATGGAGATGAGATTGAGGGAGGAGTCGGTTTCCTTGAGGAAAAAAAGGCTTCCGGCAATTCCCATGGGAATGGTGCCCAGAACGATGAGGGGGGCGAGAAAGCTTCGGTAAAAGAGGAGGAGAAGAAGGTAGAGAAAGAACACCGCCATGAGAATGCCCTCGGTAAACTGGCTGAAGGATTGCCGGATATAGTGGGTCATTCCGACAAACCGGATTCCCACATCTTTCGGAGTGGAGAGAGAAGCGAGACTTTTAGCGATGATATCCGAAACCTTGATCGATTTTCCCGGGACTGGAAAGACAAGAATGTTGACGGCCCGGTCCAGGGCATCGTGGGAAAGGGCCTCCGGAAGTTCGGAATGGAGGATGTTGGCCACCTCCTGGAGAGAGGCAATGTGGTCCTTCCGGTCTTTCGCGGCCGGAAGTTCCATTAGGTCATGGGTTGTCCTGAGAAGGGATGGATTGATGAAGACCGAGAGATAGTAGGCAAACCCTGTTTGGGGGTTGATCCACAGGATGGGGCGGATCTGGTTGTTTCCGTTGAGGCTGACCAGGAGATTCCTGGCCACATGGTCGGATGAGGACCCCAGGCTTTTGATCAGGGCCCTGTCAGGGACGACCTCAAGGGTTGGATATCGCTCTCTCTGGAACACATTTGTGGACAGGACCCCGGGGAGTTCGAGAATTCGATGGGAAAGCTGCTTGGCAAAAAGCATGTCCTCCCGATAGTCGTCTCCGTGAACCTCAACCGTGATCGGGCTCATGGCTCCCCGACTCAGAAGGTCTTCGACAATCCCTGACTCCTTGTAGATGAAGATGATGTTCGGGAAGGTCCTGTCGAGAGTGGCCTTGACGCGAACGATGGCGGTCTTCAAGGAAAAAGACCGATGATTCCGAGCCCTGAGGGCCACATCAAGGATCGCGGTGTCGGTCCCGGAGTTCATGTTGAACAGAGCGCTCCATCCTGCCTTGATTCCGATATTTCCGATCATCGATTGAACCCCTGGGCCGAGGGTGTCCCGGATGGAGGATTCGATGTCGGCCATTCTATCCTGGGCATTTTTCAGACGGAGTCCGCTTGGGAAATGGATGAAAATCCTGAATTGGCCAGTATCGATCGACGGGTAGAGATTGACGGGGACATCATAAGACAGTCCCATCACCAGGGACCAGACAACGATGATCGTCGTCAAGGAGCGTGCGGGATGGCCCAGAACCTTCTTAAGAAGGGTCTCGTACACCTCCCGAATCCGGAGTTGAAGCGATGGGCTCCTGGAGGAGCTGACAGGACTCCGGGGAGGAAGCCCTGAGGAGGAGATTCCCTGTCTCAGGGCATAAACGATCCAGGGTAGAACAGTCAGGGAGAGAAGAAGAGAGAACAGATTAGCCCCGATCAGGGCAATGACGAACTGGACGAAGAGATAGTGCACCAGACCGTGAAGGAAAAAAATTGGAAGAAAGACGATGGACATGGCTCCGGTGGCCAGGGCGTTGGGGGCCGCGACTGGAATCATGGCCGGAAGAAGGGCGAAGGGACCCCGCGTCACATTGTCGCCCTTGTGGGCATCGAAGCTTTCGAGCATCAGGACGAGATGGTCGATCATCGGCCCGATGGCCACGGCAATCCCGCCCAAAGTCATGATGTTTAGCGTGCTCCCGGTGACGCGCAACAGGATGATGACCCCGAGGATGGAAAGGGGAACCATGATGACGCCGATGGTAGCCTGCCGGATGTCCCCTAGAACGATCCAGAGAACAACAAAGGCCGACAGGAGCCCGAAGAGACCTTCGTATATCACGGAAGAGATGGAGTCCCGGATGTAGAGGGTCTGGTCGAAGAGAAGCCGGATATGGAGATCCTTTGGAAGGTTCCGGAGTTTCGGGATCTTGTCGCGGATAGCATCGATGACCGTCAACGCACTGTAACCACCTTCACGGTAAACCGGCATGACAACCTGAGGGACTCCGTTGGTGAGAACGAGGTTTTCCTGGGGCGCGAATCCATCCTGAACTGACGCGAGGTCCTTGATGAAGATAGAGACTCCTTTGACGGTGGCCACCGGAATGTTCCGGATATCTTCGAGGGAGCCGGGCTGGTCGAACTTTGTGTAGTAATTAAGGGGGCCCAGCCTGATGTTTCCTGTTGGAACCAGTAATGATTCGCGATAGAGGGCGTTGACCACATCGAGGGGAGCGAGCTGGAGTGTCTGGAGTTTGAAGGGATTGAGTTCGATGTTGAACTGCCGGATTTTTCCTCCGAAGATGGGAGGGGCAGAGACCCCTCTCAATCCTCCGAGCTGGGGGCGAATCACATTGGTGGCAAGATCATAGAGGTGGGCCTGGTCCAGTGTGGACGAGGAAATTAGAAGATGGCAGAGGGGGACGTTGGAAAAGCTGTAGGAGATGACCATCGGAGGGTTCGTTCCGGGAGGAAGGCTGCCCAGTGTCGACAAGGAGAGCTCGGAAATCATCGAGACGGCATGGTCTTCGCTGATAGTGCTGTGGAAGATGATTTTGATGAGGCTCATGCCGTTTAAGGATCGCGACTCGATTCGGTCGACCTCCCGGGCCATCGTGTACTGCCGCTCGAGAATGTCGGTGATATTGCGCTCGACTTCGGTCGCGTCCATCCCGGGATAAAAGGTCGCGATCATGACGACTGGGATGGGAATATGGGGAAAGATGTCCCGGGGAATGCTCCGAAAGGAGACTATGCCCCAGACCAGAAGGACAATCACGAGGGCAAAGACCGGATAGGGGTTTTTCAGGTTGGTCGAGAGAAAGCGGAGAAACAGGGAGGATCGATTTTGGATCAGTGGATCTGTCCGCAGGGCAGCCACGATTCCTCCAAAGGAGATGGGAGGCCGGTTTTCATAAAGAGTTTGTAAAACTCTAAAGAAATATAATGTGCTGTATCAATAGTAGTTTAATTCTACAAAAATTTTTTAAAATATTTGGAATTCACAGTAACCTTAAATCGGGCCATTAATTCCTCCTTATTAAGAGAGGGCTGTTTAGGCAACAACCCTTACTTTGGAAGAATGATGACTTTTTCTATTTTACCAGAATTATAAGGACTCAACCACAGAGACTGGAGTCAGCAGAAAAGATCACCCGCAACCCTCAGTGAGAGTCGGCTGGAAACTGGCCACAATTTGACGGAGAAAATTAAAACACGTACGACAGATTGCGTGACAGTTACCGTTTCTTCCATTCAATTCCCGTCTCTTCAAAACGCGCATCTTCCGGACCTCCTGTTGTCCGGTCCATCGGGAGATTCCTTTAACCCCTTATTTAACTGGACAACTGTTGTGCTACAAAATCGGACAGATTATGTCTGGTCTAAAGTCGGTTGCTACGATCTTGAAGGGAAGAATGTACTGTTGTATCATGAATTCGCTCCTTATCGGTTACCCTTTTAAAATGGAGAAGCTCATGAAGAATCTTTTCTTGGCCGCTTCGGGACTAGCCTTTCTCAGCATCCTGTCCCTTCCGTCATTCAGCCTAGCCTACGATCACCTGCTTCGAGATCCCAAGACTCACATGGACTGCAACAATGCTAAACACATGCTTCGAATGGCCGGCCCTGACACCCACTCTCATGTTGTCCGCGATATCCGCCGCATCCTGAAACGATGCGATGCGGAACAAAAAAAGGCCGATCTCGCCAAAAAGAAAGACTCTAGTTACTAGCCTTGAAGGGCGGCTCCACCTATATAGAGCCGCCTGAAATCCTCCTGTAAAACTTCTTCAAGACCCAGCCGCCAGATTCCCCCTTACTAGAGGGAACCCTCAGGTCGTTTTCAATTAAGTCGCTTCTTAAATGAATTATTTATTTGCTCAAGGACGATCCTTGAAGACCCCTATTCCGCCAGAGCAACTTTTAGCCCAAACCTCCAGAAAAATCTTTTCCTATTCTTAAGCCTTCCTGATTACCCATGAAAGTTAGCCTTTCTCGTGATGGAATATTTTCTTGGCTTGATAGGGATTTCCATCACGGCGGGATCATAGCCAAAAATCGGGTGCAATTTCAGAAAGGCTTGAGTTTCCCGGACTTTCAAAAACAGTTCGGGACCGAGGCGCAATGCCGGGAGGGGGTGTTCAGGCATCGGTGGCCCCTAGGGGTTTCACTGTCTGTCCTGTGACCACAACCGTTTCTGCCTGCTGTCGGTCGGAAGGTATCAAACCCATGCCTGCCACCATCAGACCTCGCTCACGGCCGGAACGATATTCTCGGGAACGAAGCTTTCCCTCACCGCCTGGTGTCTTTCGCACAAGATTCTTCACGTGATGAAGGAGCGGGACGACAGCCGCCCTTTGGACGGCCTCGTTCAGATCGATGACGCCTACTGGGGCGGGGAAAGACACGGCGGAAAGCGGGGACAGGGTACTCTCGGAAAGACGCCGTTCGTGGCGGCCGGCGCCTGCACCCCGGACGGTCGTCCCATGCGCCTTCGGCTGACCCGAGTGTCCGGTTTTCGCAAACCGGTGACCGACCGCTGGGCCAGGAAGCATCTCGCCGCTTCTGCGGTGGTGGTCTCGGACGGACTGAGAGCCTTCCAGGGAGTGGGCGAGGCCGGATGCGTTCTCGAGTCCCACGTCACTGGAGGCGGACCCGAAAGCTGTCAAGAGCCGAACTTCCGGTGGGTGAACACGATCCTGGGAAACGTGAAGAATTCGATCCATGGAACGTACCATTCGGTCCGGGAAAAGCATCTTCACCCGTTATCTGGCGGAATTCGGCTGTCAGTTCAACCAACGATTCCAAATTCTAGCGTAATTCAAATGGGTATGAAATAAACTCTGGATCTGTCTATTCAGGTTCGACCCCTAGTCCCCCAGCCAAACTTTCAGGGATTCCATGATATTCTCATCTTTGCTTCTTCCCTGGATCACATTCCTTGGCTTTTTCAACGCAAACCTGCCCAATGGGCGATCTGTCTGTTGGAAAAACAGTTATAAAACTCAAGGCCAAAAGGGCTCCCACGCTTTCCAGGAAGAATACGCGTGGTATATTTTTGAGAAATTGCCCTTTCGAACTTTTTCCGGGGGGGCGCAAGGCGGTTCATAACTTAGAACATGGCCTCGCTGATTTAATCGTGTCGCGAGATTCTTGTTCCTGGTGATTCGAGAGGGTGAAGAAACGATTGACCGGTTCTTTTTTGGGAGAGCCCATGAAAAAGATGATGCAGGCCATCCAGGTGCCGTCTCCCGGCGCCCCTTTCGTGCTTGCCTCCCTGCCTGTTCCCGAGCCGTCCACCGATGAAGTTCTCATAAAGGTCGAAGCGTGCGGGATATGCCATGGGGACGCCCTGGCCCTGGAGGGAAACTATCCCGGCCTCACCTATCCGGTGATCCCGGGCCATGAGGTGATCGGAACGATCGTGGAGACGGGGAGTCTGGCCGCCTCCTTCTGGCGGTCCGGCCAAAGGGTGGGGGTCGGGTGGCACGGAGGCCATTGTGGACAGTGCGCCTCCTGCCGGAGAGGGGATTTCTGGCATTGCGAACATGTCAGGACAACCGGTCTTTCCCGCAACGGAGGTTATGCCGAATATCTTGTGGCCCCCTCCAATGTCTTGGTCGAGATCCCGGCAGGGATCCCCTCCCGGGAGGGGGCGCCCCTTCTTTGCGCCGGAAACACGGTCTATGCGGCCCTTAAAAAGAGCGGTGCGCAGGGCGGGGATCTGGTGGGCATCGTCGGACTGGGGGGGCTCGGACATCTGGCGGTTCAAATTGCAAGGAACCTTGGCTTCAGGACCGTCGCCCTGACCCGCGGAAAGGAGAAGGCCGACCTGGCAAAACGGCTGGGGGCCCACCACGTCATCGATACCGGCGGGGGGGAGGCCGCCTCTAAGCTCAGGAACCTGGGAGGGGCCCGGTTCCTGTTGTGCACGGCTCCGAACAGCCGTCTCATTGCGGACCTCCTGCCGGGACTTTCCCGTGGAGGAAAAATGACGGTCGTCTCCTTTTCCCGGGGGATGATCGAGATCCCCCACGCCCTTCTTCTGGGAGACGCCATCACCCTTCAGGGAACGGCGGGAGGCCACATGGAGGAGGCGCTGAGCTTTTGCGAGATGGCCGGAATTCTGCCGATGGTGGAGGAATTCCCCCTTTCCGGAGCGCCGGAGGCCTTCCGGAGGATGATGGAGGCAAAGGTGCATTTTCGGGCCGTTCTCACGATGGGAGGAGCGCATGCGTGACCTGCAAGGGGTGATCCGGCAACGGCATTCGGCCCGCGTTCCCTTCGATCCAGAGAGACCCGTTTCCCATGAGGCTCTTGCAGAAATCCTCGAGGCCGCCTCCTGGGCCCCCACCGCCCACAACATGCAAAACTACGAAGTGATCGTGGTGGAGGATCCCTCAATCCTCCGAAGGCTCGGGGACCTGAAATCCGGTCTTTCCGTGGAGTTCATCCGGGAGAATTACAAGCAGCTTTCCTTTTCCGAAGAAGAGCTGAAAAAGAAAAAGACCGGCATCATGGCCTCAATGTTTCCCCCGTCCTGGCGCGATCCCGCGCTTTTTTCCCGCCTTGAGGAGGCGGCCTTCGCCGAAGGCCCTTCATTCATGAGCCAGACCATCCGGCACAGTCCGACAGTCCTTGTCGTCACCTATGACACCCGGAAGCGGGCGCCGGCCTCGGAAGGGGATGTCCTCGGGTTCATCAGCCTGGGTTGCGTCCTGCAGACGATGTGGCTTGTCTCGGAGTCTCTTGGCATCGGCTTTCAGGTCATGAGCGCCTTCAGCAGTCCCGCTGTCGAGCCCGGGGTCCGCAAGATTTTGGGCTTTCCGGAGCATGAGAAGATCGCCTATGCCGTTCGACTTGGATACCCGCAAAAAGAGTCAGAGCCCGAGCTCCAAAAATATTTGAGGGTCCGCCGGGATATTTCTGACTTCGTCCATCTGAACCGTTATGGGGAGAATTTCCCATCCATTCAGGAGAAATCATAATCCGATCGGGCGCGACACCCTCGTGCGGGGAGAGGAATGTCACAGAAAACCCTTTGGAGGGGCGGAGGTCTTCCGTTCTGAAAAGGCTTCTCCTGATCCTGGTCCCGGGGTGGGTGGTGCTCCTCCTTGCGCACCCGTCCCTTGCCGATGAGCCGATTCTCCTGTCACAGGCAATGAGCGGAGGGATCTTTTCCTACCGGGTTATGCCGGGGGACATCCTGTTGGGGATCCGATCCCGGTTCGGGGTCTCCCTTGCGACCCTTGTCCGGGAGAACGCGATCCGGAACCCCGATTTCATTCGTTCCGGACAGAGGCTCCGGATCGATGACCGGCATCTTGTTCCCCCTTCCCCCGGTGACGGGATCGTAATCAATCTTCCAGAGAAAATGCTTTTCTATTTTTCAGGGGGAAGACTTCTTCTTGCGGCCCCCGTCGCCCTGGGAAAACCTTCCTGGCCAACACCGGCTGGAACTTACCGGATTGTTGAAAAAAAGGTCGACCCCGACTGGGTGGTTCCCCCTTCGATTCAGGAGGAGATGCGCAGACTCGGCCAAAAAGTCCTGACGCGGGTGCCGCCGGGGCCGGACAACCCTCTCGGCCATTACTGGCTGGGGCTTTCCCTCCCCGATTACGGAATCCACGGAACGAATGCCCCGTCAAGCATCTATACCATGACGACGCATGGGTGTATCCGCCTCCGCCCCGAAGACATCGAAGCCCTCTTCAGGAGGGTCTCGCCCGGGACCCCTGTCCGGATCATCGACCGACCCGTTCTTTTGTACCGTTCTTCCAAAGGGCGCCTCTATCTTGAAGTCCATCCGGACGTGTATCATGAGAAAAGAGATGTTGCCGAAGATTTTTTCCGCTGGCTTTCCCGGCATCCCGGGATCAGGGTCGATGAGGAAAAAGCGCGCCAGGTTCTGCAGGATCGGGATGGGCGTCCCGCGGATGTGACCCCGGTTCCTCCCATCCTCCCACCTCCTAGGAGGAATCAGTCATGACCCCGTTTCTGTCCAGGGAGCTTTCTCGCCGGCAGTTCATGAAGGCCGGGCTGGCCACCGCGGCCGTCTTGTGCTTTCCCGGTATCGTTTTATCCCGCCCGATCCCCTTCGAGCAGGAGCGCTCGCTCTCCTTTTACAACCTGCACACCGGAGAACGGATGGAAACGGTCTTCTGGTCGCAGGGGAGCTACCATCCCTCCGCCCTCTCCGAGATCGACCGGTTCATGCGGGACTTCCGTACGGGGGAGGTCCGGAGGATCGATCCGCGACTCCTCGACCTTCTGTCCCTTGCCCGGATCCGTCTGGGATCCCGGGAGCCCATTCACCT
>DAIBSV010000620.1 GCA_027415455.1 Nitrospirota bacterium
AGCTCAGCGGTAGAGCATCGCCTTGCCAAGGCGAGGGTCGCGGGTTCGAATCCCGTTTCCCGCTCCAGTATTTTCAATGCTTTCAGCGTTTTTTTGTCCGCCTTCAATCCTCAAAAACTTCGTAGTGTCCGTTTTAGTGTCCGTTCCGATTTGGGGAGGGGATGCCTTGACCAACCCTTCGAGTGCGTTTAAAAGATGGGTCGGGCCGAGATGGGCATACCGGAGAATCATCCGTTGGGTCTTGTGCCCCATGAGTGTCTGAAGCGTCCGATCATTGGCCCCCTGCATCGCTAAACGTGAGGCAAACGAATGTCTCAGGTCGTGGAATCGGAAAGGGGCCAATCGAGCTTTTTTGACGGCAATCCCAAAGTCCCTCCTCAAGTTTCGGGCATCCATCCGTCCTCCATGGGTGTCGGTAAAGATCGCTCCCTCAAAATCCTCCTGTTTCCGAAAGGAACAGATCACTACCTTCACCCGACTGTTCATGTGGACGTGCGTCGATTCC
>DAIBSV010000621.1 GCA_027415455.1 Nitrospirota bacterium
AACAGGAAGAATCGTACAGGGAAAAATGGGGATTGTCTACCCCTTTTTATGCTTTTAACATAAGGGTCGTTGTGGAGATAAGGAGAACTCCATGAACAACGAAAATCTCGAAAAAGATCTGGAACGGCTCGGAAGCATTTCGATCCCGAGGCCCTCGCTTCGGGACAGGTTTCTCGGGATGGCGGCCAAAGCCGAAAGAATCAAGATTCGAATCGGGAAAGTGGGGCTCGTGGTGGTTGTTGTGAGCACCGCGGCCGTGGCCTTCGGAAATCGGGAAGAGGCGGAGAACCTGAATCTCCAGGTCAATTTTCTTTGGAAGACGGCCACCTTTCCGGACCGCTCCTGGGTGGCGAGGGAACTCGTTATCAAAGGCGGAACGGAGTTGCCCGGGACAGTTGTTCCGACAGGGAAATTTGTGTTCGGGAAAGCGGGAGCGAAGTCCTGGTGGAACATCGTCAGTTCGGAGGCGATCTCCGAGAGGTCCTCGTCTCCCAGCTCCTCTCC
>DAIBSV010000622.1 GCA_027415455.1 Nitrospirota bacterium
TGATCAAAATATAGGGGGCAATCTTCAGACCACCGCCTCTCCCATTTTTGAAAGATTAGACTTCCTGCGCTGTCGTGGTATGATAAAGTTAAGTAAACTGGTTAAATTGGCAGAAATGAGGGATTCTAAATGTCTCCACTTGGGAAAAAGGCGGTAAGGAAAGAGCGCGTCAGTCAAGAACGACTGAAGACGCTTGTTCTCTATATTTGCTTCCTTGCAAAGGATCCTTCCGTCCTCGGCGCTACAAAACTCAACAAGATTCTTTGGTACAGCGATGTCTTGTCCTATCGGGATCGAGGGGAAAGCCTGACCGGCGAGACCTACATCAAGCATTTCTATGGCCCCGTTCCAAAACATATCGATTCCATAGTGCAGAAATTGCAAGATGAAAAAAAGCTGGCCGTCCGAGAGGCGGATGTCTGGGGCTATCCAAAAAAAGAATTCTTCGCTCTTTCCAAACCGGAACTGTCGGGATTCGATCCCGAAGAAATAAGCATCGTCAA
>DAIBSV010000623.1 GCA_027415455.1 Nitrospirota bacterium
GCATTCATGGGAGCGGGCGTCAAAATCCCTGTGCGCGGCCCTTAGATAGCCGTGAACATGGCATTTGAGGCAGTTTTCGTTCGGAACGATTCCCGGTCCGTAGGAAAGGGCCGGCCGGGGGTGACCCAGAAAATGGATCCCGAGCTCGACGATCCCCGTCATCTGGGCCGAGACCGCCCCGATAATCCCCGGACCCGAATGACAATCGATGCATCGCCCATGATGTTTCGCCGCCCCTGATTCCTGCCAGGTCTTTCCAAAAAAATCCATTTCATGGCAAGACTGACAGAAACCCGGTCGCTCCTCCAGGGCTCTCCCTCCCAGAGAGGCAAGCGTCCCCCCCAGGAATATCGCGAGAGCGATCCACAAAACGGCCTCCGACCGGGTTTTCCTGGCCATGGGGGTTCTCCGGCTAGGGTTTTAAAAGACTACCGGCCGACTCCTCCGGATTGGTCGGTTCCCATTTTGAAGGAAAGAAGGCGTTTTGACCAGTGCCACTTCC
>DAIBSV010000624.1 GCA_027415455.1 Nitrospirota bacterium
AAAGGGGGCGAGGTCTTTGATTCCGGAGTTTTTCCGGGAGTTGTATTCTTGGAGAACTTGACTTTTGGTTGGTTCGAGAACGCAGTCCAAACGGCGGAGGACCGTAAAGGGGAGAATGACCTTTCCGTAGTCGGCCTGTTTATAGTCCCCCCTGAGAAGGTCGGCAACAGACCAAAGAAAGGCCGCCTTTTCCGAAAAGTTTGACCCCATGAATTCTCCAACATGTTGAATTTTTTGGCTTTGCCTCCTTGATGTGCCATCCTAGCTAAAACTTTTTTCCCTAAACCAACTACTGTAGCCTCTCTGCAAGGTTCTCTACCCGGAGATGAGTGTACCGGCACAACACCTGAAGCGTCTTATGTACAGTTATGGCCGCGACTTACATGGGTTTTCTTCTTCATGTTTCCATTTTTTGATTTTTCTGTTTAGTCGTCATGAGCAGGGCTCACCCTGCAGAATGAAAATGGGGTATCCTTTTTCCTGTCGTTCTCGCCATACGTC
>DAIBSV010000625.1 GCA_027415455.1 Nitrospirota bacterium
TGGCTCGTGTTCACCCGCTCCTCCTGTCGATGGGTCATTCCAAATCAACAGGAAGAATCGTACAGGGAAAAATGGGGCTTGTCTACCCCTTTTTATGCTTTTAACATAAGGGTCGTTGTGGAGATAACCTAACAAGCCCTTATCCCCTATGGGCGCCTTTGCCCCCCACGGATTCGTCCCGGACTGGGTTGCGATCACGAAGGAGGGACGGGTCCGTCCCGATCCCGTCACAGGCCCCTGGGGAGTTACGATGCCATCCGCGTCTACCTTTGGGCGGGACTTCTCCCGTCCCGGAGCCCCTTTCGGGACAGACTCCTCTCCCAAATGTCGCGAATGCTCCGCTACCTCGACCACCATTCTCGTCCGCCCCTGTATGCGAACACCCTCTCCGGATAGACGGCAGGGACGGGTCCTCCGCGATTTTCGGAACCCTGAAAGACCTGGGAGCGGTCACAGTCGAACCGGTGGAGCCGGGATCGGAGGAGGAGATCCTCTGGGAT